>NZ_JBHWWZ010000038.1:0-46383 GCF_042730275.1 Rhodococcus sp. NPDC060086 | reverse complement strand
GTGCAGTCATCGACTGCACCGCGGCCGTTCGCGTATCTCTGTGCTGCCGTACGCTTGTGACGTACTCGCAGCCTCGTTGCACCCTCGCGTCGTCCCGTCGGCGATCCTGGCCGGTGGCCGCGAGGGTGTGCACTGTTAGAGTTCTAGAGTTGTCTACTGTCCGACGGGCCTATCCGGCCTGTCGCTCCCGACCGGCCTGCCAGGAGGATTCTTGCTTTCCGCCTTCGTCTCGGCCCTCAGGACACCGGACCTGAGGCGGAAGATCCTCATCGCCCTCGGGCTGGTGGCTCTGTACCGTCTCGGCGCCTCGGTGCCGTCCCCGGGCGTCGACTACGGAAACGTCCAGGCGTGTGTCGACCAGCTCGCCGGCAGCGAACAGGCCGGCATCTACTCCCTGATCAATCTGTTCTCGGGTGGTGCCCTCCTCCAGCTGTCGGTGTTCGCGATCGGCATCATGCCGTTCATCACCGCGAGCATCATCGTGCAGCTGCTCACCGTCGTGATCCCCAGATTCGAGGAACTCCGCAAGGAGGGCCAAGCGGGGCAGGCCAAGATGACGCAGTACACGCGATATCTGGCCGTGGCGCTCGCCGTTCTGCAGTCGACCGGCATCGTGGCGCTCGCCGCCCGAGGCCAGCTGCTGCAGGGCTGTTCCGAACCTATCCTGGCCGACGACAGCGTCTTCGGCATGGTCGTCATCGTCCTCGTCATGACCGCGGGTGCCGCAGTCGTGATGTGGTTCGGCGAACTGATCACCGAACGCGGCGTCGGCAACGGCATGTCGATCCTCATCTTCGCCGGTATCGCATCTGCGCTGCCGAGCGAGGGTCGGACGATCCTCGAATCCCGCGGTGGTCTCGTCTTCACGATCGTGCTTGCCGTCGCACTGGCTCTGATCGTCGGTGTCGTCTTCGTCGAGCAGGGGCAGCGTCGTATCCCGGTGCAGTACGCCAAGCGGATGGTGGGTCGCCGCATGTACGGCGGCTCGTCGACGTACCTGCCGCTGAAGGTCAACCAGGCGGGCATCATCCCGGTGATCTTCGCGTCGTCGCTGCTGTATCTGCCCAACCTGATCGCTCAGCTCACCGGTGCTACCACCAATCCCGAGCCGAGCTGGTGGCAGCGCATCATCAACGAGTATCTGGTCAACCCGAACAACCCGGTCTACATCGCGCTGTACTTCGGATTGATCGTGTTCTTCGTGTTCTTCTACGTCGCCATCACGTTCAATCCCGAGGAACGCGCCGACGAGATGAAGAAGTACGGCGGCTTCATCCCGGGTATCCGCCCGGGGCGGCCCACCGCTGAATATCTCAGCTACGTGCTCAACCGCATTACGGTTCCGGGCTCGATCTACCTCGGTCTCATCGCAGTGCTTCCGAACTTCTTCCTGTCGGGCGGCCAGACCGCCAGCAGCATCTTCGGCGGCGCAGCGGTGCTCATTCTCGTCAGTGTCGCGCTGGACACTGTCAAGCAGATCGAAAGTCAATTGATGCAGCGTAACTACGAAGGGTTCCTCAAGTGAGACTTGTACTCCTCGGTCCTCCCGGTGCCGGCAAAGGCACACAGGCCGCAATCCTGTCGGAGAAACTCGGCGTTCCCGCCATCTCGACCGGCGATCTCTTCCGCGCCAACATCGGCCAGGGCACTGCGCTCGGCCTGGAGGCCAAGAAGTACATCGACGCTGGAGACCTCGTCCCCGCGGAGATCACCAACAACATGGTGCGCGAGCGCCTCGCGGAGCCTGATGCAGCGAACGGATTCCTTCTCGACGGGTTCCCCCGCAGCGTCGAGCAGGCCGAGGAGCTTGCCAAGATCCTGAAGAACCTCGACACCGCTCTCGACGGTGTGCTGTCGTTCGTCATCGACGAGGACATCGTCGTCGAGCGCATGCTCGCTCGCGGCCGCGCGGACGACACCGAGGATGTGATCCGCAACCGCCTCCGGGTCTACCGTGAGGAGACCGCGCCGCTGCTCGACCACTACGCAGATGTCTTGATCACCGTCGACGCCGTCGGCGAAGTCGAGGAGATCAACGCACGCGCACTCGCAGCACTCGGCAAGTAGACGGCAAGACCAGAGATACAGGAATTCGGTATGGGTTTCGGGCGTAAGCGCAAGGTGGTTCCGTTCCGCACTTCCGGCGAACTCGATGCGATGGCAGCCGCGGGCGCCATCGTGGGGGCCGCGCTCGTCGCGGTGCGGGATGCAGCAAAGCCGGGCGTGAGCACCCTGGAACTCGACCGGGTTGCGGAGTCGGTGATCCGTGATGCGGGCGCCGTTCCGTCGTTCCTGGGATATCACGGCTTCACCGGGTCGATCTGCTCGTCGGTCAACGACCGGGTCGTGCACGGTATTCCGTCGGCCGACGACATCCTCGTCGAAGGCGATCTGGTGTCGATCGACTGTGGAGCGATCCTCGACGGGTGGCATGGCGATTCGGCCTGGAGCTTCGGGGTGGGCGAGCTGTCCGCTGCCGACTCTGATCTCAGCGACGCCACGCGCCTGTCGATGGAGGCGGGTATCGCCGCGATGATTGCGGGCAACCGTCTCACCGATGTGTCCCACGCAATCGAAGAAGGCACGCACGCAGCGGAGCGTCTGCACGGACGCCCCTACGGCATCGTCGACGGCTACGGGGGACACGCCATCGGCCGTGAGATGCACATGGATCCGTTCCTACCCAACGAGGGCAAGCCGGGCAAGGGCCCGCAACTCGTCGTGGGTTCGGTGCTGGCGATCGAGCCGATGCTCACCCTCGGCACCTACGAGACGGTGGTTCTCGAGGACGAGTGGACGGTCGTGACCACCGACGGCAGTCGCGCCGCGCACTGGGAGCACACCGTGGCGGTCACCGAGGACGGTCCGCGGATCCTCACACTCCGTCCCGAGTAGTCGCTCCGCTCCCCGTCGAGCGAATGTATCGTTCGTTCTATTGAACGAGACGAACGATACATTCGCTCAATGAGGGGGAGTCGGTCATACCTCGACGAGTAGGGTCACCGGTCCGTCGTTGACGAGGCTCACCTCCATGTGGGCACCGAACACTCCCGATTCGACATGCGCACCGAGTGTTCGCAATGCTGACGCGAACTCGTCGATCAAGGGTTCGGCCACCGGCCTGGGCGCCGCCGCCGACCACGACGGGCGTCGGCTCTTCCGTGTATCCGCCATCAAGGTGAATTGGCTGACGACCAGCAGTGGGGCGTTCAGGTCGGATGCCGACTTCTCGTCCTCGAGGATCCGCATCGTCCAGACCTTGCGGGCGAGTGTCGCGGCTTTCGCTGGGTCGTCGTCGTGGGTGACGCCGACGAGCACGAGCAGCCCGTGACCACCGTCCGGGGGCGTGATTCGCGCGACCTCCGCTCCGTCGACGGTGACGGCTGCGCTACTGACCCGTTGAACCAGCGCACGCACGTGTGCCTCCTTACATCATTGCCATTTGGCCTGGTGGGAAAGTTCCCGTAATATTGTTCGATGGTGCGCGCTGCGCTCCGGTCGGTCTGCGTCGACATGGTCTTCGCAACGGGATTCGGGGATGCCGAGCGTCACGGTATCGGATGCCGGTGCAACCACACGTCGAACAACGGATCGCGGAGGATATGGCTAAGAAGGACGGCGCAATCGAGGTCGAGGGTCGGGTTATCGAACCGCTTCCCAATGCGATGTTCCGCATCGAGCTGGAGAACGGCCACAAAGTGCTGGCCCACATCAGCGGCAAGATGCGGCAGCACTACATTCGCATCCTTCCCGAGGACCGGGTTGTCGTGGAGCTTTCGCCCTACGACCTCACGCGTGGACGCATCGTCTACCGCTACAAGTAACAGACTTCCCCGGCCGAACGGTCGGGGAAAAACATGTCTCCGGACGGGCTTGCGTCGTATCCGGGGGCGCACATACAGGAGATCGGACGCACGTGAAGGTTCAGCCTAGCGTCAAGAAGATCTGCGAGAAGTGCAAGGTGATCCGTCGTAACGGTCGGGTCATGGTGATCTGCGAGAACCTGCGTCACAAGCAGCGTCAGGGCTAGATCGACCTTCCTCGCGAAGATCTGCTTGGCAACAAGCAAGAAGACCTTCCAGTACCAGTCGCACGGTTACGATCCTCGATTCGTCGGGGAGCTGTGCGATTCACCCTCGGTTCGGAGGCCGGGGCCCCACTGTGTTTGTCACCACACAGTTTCTTACGCAGGGGACGGGCTGGGAGCAGACCTCCACACACCGAATAGGAATGCCACATGGCACGTCTCTCAGGTGTTGATCTTCCCCGCGAGAAGCGGATGGAGATCGCACTCACATACATCTACGGCATCGGCCGTACTCGCTCGAAGGCAATCCTCGAGGCAACCGGCGTCAGCCCGGACCTGCGCAGCAAGGATCTGTCCGACGAGGACCTCGCCAAGCTCCGCGAGTGCATCGAGGACGGTTACAAGGTTGAGGGTGACCTGCGCCGCGAGGTTCAGGCGGACATCCGTCGCAAGATCGAGATCGGCTGCTACCAGGGCCTGCGGCACCGTCGTGGTCTGCCCGTGCGTGGACAGCGCACCAAGACCAACGCTCGTACCCGTAAGGGCCCGAAGCGCACCGTCGCAGGAAAGAAGAAGTAATGCCTCCCAAGTCACGCACCGCCGGTCCGAAGAAGACCCAGAAGGCACGGCGCAGGGACAAGAAGAACGTCCCGCACGGCGCTGCTCACATCAAGAGCACCTTCAACAACACCATCGTCTCGATCACGGATCCCCAGGGCAACGTGATCTCCTGGGCTTCCTCGGGACACGTCGGCTTCAAGGGTTCGCGCAAGTCGACCCCGTTCGCCGCACAGCTCGCCGCCGAGAACGCTGCCCGCAAGGCGCAGGAGCACGGTGTCAAGAAGGTCGACGTCTTCGTCAAGGGCCCGGGTTCGGGCCGCGAGACCGCGATCCGCTCACTCCAGGCCGCCGGCCTCGAGGTCGGAACGATCTCCGACGTCACCCCTCAGCCGCACAACGGCTGCCGCCCGCCCAAGCGCCGTCGCGTCTAAAAACGGGAAAGGAAAGGTTCTAAGTCATGGCACGTTATACCGGTCCCGTTACACGTAAGTCGCGTCGTCTCCGCGTCGACCTGGTCGGAGGCGATCAGGCCTTCGAGCGTCGCCCCTACCCGCCCGGCCAGCACGGCCGCGCGCGGATCAAGGAGAGCGAATACCTGCTCCAGCTGCAGGAGAAGCAGAAGGCTCGCTTCTCCTACGGCGTCATGGAGAAGCAGTTCCGTCGTTACTACGAGGAAGCAGCGAGCCGCCCGGGTAAGACCGGTGAGGTTCTGCTGACCATCCTCGAGTCGCGTCTGGACAACGTCGTCTACCGTGCAGGCCTCGCGCGCACCCGCCGCCAGGCCCGCCAGCTGGTGTCCCACGGACACTTCGTGGTCAACGGCAAGAAGGTCGACATCCCGAGCTACCGCGTCTCCCAGTACGACATCATCGATGTCCGCGAGAAGTCGCTGAGCACCCTGCCGTTCCAGATCGCGCGTGAATCCCAGGGCGATCGCCCTGTCGCGCCGTGGCTGCAGGTCGTCGGTCCGCGTCTGCGGGTGCTGGTCCACCAACTCCCCGAGCGCGCGCAGATCGAGATCCCGCTGCAGGAACAGCTCATCGTCGAGTACTACTCGAAGTAAGAGCGCTTCGTGCTCTGTCACCAGAGCACCTCGTGCGTGGTGTCCTCCTTGCCTTGTTGGGCGGGGAGGGCACCACACCACCACTAGGGCGTCAAATAGCGGACGCCCACAAGGAGGCAACTCATGCTCATCTCGCAGCGACCCACGCTGACCGAAGAGGTCATCGCTGACGACCGGTCGAAGTTCGTCATCGAGCCGCTCGAGCCCGGCTTCGGCTACACGCTCGGCAACTCGCTTCGTCGCACCCTGCTCTCCTCGATCCCCGGTGCCGCCGTCACCAGCATTCGCATCGACGGCGTGCTCCACGAGTTCACTACGGTTCCGGGTGTGAAGGAGGATGTCACCGACATCATCCTGAACCTCAAGGGGCTCGTGGTCAGCTCGGAAGAGGACGAGCCGGTCACCATGTACGTCCGCAAGCAGGGCCCGGGTGTCGTTACCGCAGCGGACATCGTTCCGCCGGCGGGTGTCGAGATCCACAACCCCGATCTGCACATCGCCACCCTGAACGACAAGGGCAAGCTGGAGATCGAGCTCGTCGTCGAGCGCGGTCGCGGTTACGTTCCCGCCGTCCAGAACAAGGCATCCGGTGCCGAGATCGGCCGTATCCCGGTCGACTCGATCTACTCGCCGGTGCTCAAGGTGACGTACAAGGTGGAGGCCACCCGCGTCGAGCAGCGCACCGACTTCGATCGGTTGATCCTCGATGTGGAGACCAAGAACTCGATCGCCGCACGCGATGCACTCGCGTCGGCGGGCAAGACCCTGGTCGAGCTCTTCGGTTTGGCTCGTGAGCTGAACGTCGAAGCAGAAGGCATCGAGATCGGTCCCTCGCCTGCCGAGGCCGACCACATCGCCTCCTTCGGACTTCCGATCGAGGACCTGGACCTGACGGTCCGGTCCTACAACTGCCTCAAGCGTGAAGGTGTTCACACCGTCGGTGAGCTGGTGGCACGCACGGAGTCCGACCTGCTCGACATCCGCAACTTCGGTCAGAAGTCCATCGATGAGGTCAAGGTCAAGCTGCACTCGCTCGGTCTGTCGCTGAAGGACAGCCCCGCGTCCTTCGATCCCAGCAGTGTGGCCGGCTACGACGCCGCCACCGGCACCTGGAGCGATACCGACGCCGGCTTCAGCGACACCGACGGCAACGAGGACTACGCCGAGACCGAGCAGCTGTAGCAGCTCACGGTCCGTTACTAGGAGAAAATCATGCCCAAGCCCAAGAAGGGCGCCCGCTTCGGCGGGTCGGCCTCGCACCAGAAGGCGATCTTCGCCAACCTGGCCACCGCGCTCTTCGAGCACGGCCGTATCACCACCACGGAGGCCAAGGCCAAGGCCTTGCGTCCGTACGCCGAGAAGCTCGTCACGTACGCAAAGGCCGGCACGCTGGCTTCGCGTCGTGAGGTGCTGAAGGTCATCCGCAACAAGGACGTCGTGCACGCCCTGTTCGCGGAGATCGGTCCCTCCTTCGAGGACCGCAACGGCGGCTACACTCGCATCATCAAGACGATGCCGCGCAAGGGCGACAACGCGCCCATGGCGGTCATCGAGCTCGTGCGCGAGAAGACCGTGTCCTCCGAGGCCGACCGCGCTCGTCGCGTCTCGGCGTCGAAGGCTGCACCGGCTGCCGAGGAGAACGTGGTGGAGGCCGTCGAGGCCGATGCCACCGACGCTCAGGTCGACAACGCCGATGCTGTCGTCGAGGCGATCGAAGACACCACCGCCACGGCCGCCGACGCGCCCGAGGCGGACGAGGCCAAGAAGGACTAGTCCACTTGGTTTCGGCATCTGCTGAATCGAACGAGCCCGCCGCCCTGCACAGGGACGGCGGGCTCGTCGCTTCGGACACAGTTACCGGTGAGCGGACCAGGCTCCGCCTCGACATTTCCTACGACGGCACCGATTTTTCCGGCTGGGCCCGCCAGCCCGGCCGGCGCACGGTGTGCGGCGAGATCGAGGAGAAGCTGTCTGCCATCGTGCGGGAGCCCGTGCTCCTCACCGTTGCAGGTCGCACCGATGCAGGAGTGCACGCGTCGGGTCAGGTCGCGCACGTCGATGTGCCGACCGAGGCGCTGCCGGACGATCCGTCGCGCTGGATCCGTCGACTCGCACGGTTTCTTCCGCGCGATGTCCGCGTGACCGGAATCTCGGTGGCACCGGAGCATTTCGACGCGCGGTTCTCCGCGATCCGCCGACACTACGAGTATCGGGTGACGGCAGCTGTGTACGGAGCCGACCCGCTGCGTGCCCGCGACACCGTCTCCTGGCCGAAAAAGGTCGATCTCGAGGCAATGCAACACGCATCGCGTTCCCTGTTGGGGCTGCACGATTTCGCCGCATTCTGTAAGCGGCGCGAGGGCGCCACGACCGTCCGCGAACTGCAGCGCTACGACTGGACCCGATCCGGCGACATCCTCACCGCCCATGTGAGTGCCGACGCATTCTGCTGGTCGATGGTCCGCAGCCTCGTCGGTGCCGCGCTTGCAGTGGGAGAGGGGCGTCGCTCGGTCGACTGGATGACTGCCCTTCTCGACGAGCGCGAACGGGCAGCGTCGGTCGCAGTGGCTCCGGCGCATGGACTCTCACTCGTCGGCGTCGACTACCCTGCCGATGGGGATCTCGCCGCGCGCAATTCGGCGACGCGGGAGACGCGCGGGCCGATTGCACGCGGCTGCTGCGGTTGACGGAGGGGACATGATCTTGGCCGGACGACGGTGTGTACTCATCGCGGCGATCACGGCAGCTGTGGTCACGGCGACGGGTGGCCCGGCCCCGGGTATCGGCCGCGCCGACGAACCGCCCGCCCCGGCTGCCGGTGAAGCGGAAGTCGGCGACGCCTCACTCGAACGCGTGGACCGGCATTCCGACCGCGATTGGTCTCTCTTCGTCCATTCCGGGGCGATGGATCGCACGATCGAACTTCGGGTGATCCGTCCCGCAGACACCACCGAGTCGCGCCCCGTGCTGTATCTGCTCAACGGGGCAGGTGGTGGTGTCGACGACGCCACCTGGCGTAGACAGACCGATGTCGTCGATTTCTTCGGTGACAAGAATGTCAATGTCGTCACGCCGATCGGCGGTGCATTCAGCTACTACACCGATTGGCTCGCCGACGATCCGGAACTGGGTCGCAACAAGTGGACGACGTTCCTCACGGAGGAAGTACCCCCGATCGTCGATGCTGCGCTCGACGCGAGCGGACGCAACGCGATTGCGGGTGTCTCGATGTCTGCCACGTCCGCGCTCGCACTCGCCGAACATGCACCGCAGCTGTATGACGCGGTGGCGTCGTACAGCGGTTGCGCCGAGACTTCGACGGACGTGGGCAGCCGCTACGTCGAGTTGGTTGTCGGGTTGGGCGGCGGTGATGTCGAGAACATGTGGGGTCCGGTCGGGGACCCGCACTGGGGCGAACAGGACGTGATCCGTCACGCGGAGCGATTGCGTGGAACGGCGATATTCGTGTCGTCGAGCGGGGGCCTGCCCGGCTCGCACGAGGTTGCGGCATGGGAAGAGCATGGGCCTGCGGTGATACCCGATGTCGCGTTGCTCGGGGTCATCGAGACCGCGGTGAGCGGCTGCACGGACCGACTACGCACCGCGTTGGACGGACTCCGAATCGAGGCGACCTATTCGACTCGAGCCGAGGGGACTCACACGTGGGGATACTGGGAGGACGCGCTACACGAATCCTGGCCCCTGCTCTCGGACGCCATCGACGACTGAGGTTCTGGATCAGAGCTGCGAATCTGCGGCGTGCCACCGTCCCCTCGGAGACGATGGCACGCCGCAGATCGGCTTATCAGAGCAGGATGCCCAGGCCCGCCAGAAGCGTGAACAGGGTGGCGCCGAGTGAACCGAGAACCATCTGGTTTCCTCCTTTGTCGTGTGACCTGGCCCGAAATGGGCGCAAGGGAGGCGACCTCGGCCCCCGATGGGGGTGAGGGCCTCGGCCGCCCACCGGATGCTTACCCGGATGCGGAGAAGCTAATCATCCGCAGCGCACGGGATTTGCAGAGAGGAGCTTCGATTCAGCGGGCAAGTGCGCGTGTCCATCGGGCGATCGAGTCGGCGACCACGCTCAACCGGCCAGCGAGCGCGCAATCACGAGGCGCTGAATCTGGTTCGTCCCTTCGAATATCTGGGTGATCTTCGCGTCGCGCATCAACCGTTCGACCGGGAAGTCACGGGTGTAGCCGTATCCGCCGAGTACCTGTACGGCGTCGGTGGTGACCTTCATGGCGGCATCTGTTGCGACCAGCTTTGCGACCGAGGCCTGGCGCGAATAGGGGAGGCCTGCATCCTTGCGTCGCGCGGCATCGATGTAGGTGGCGCGCGCGGAGTCGACTGCGGCCGCCATGTCGGCGAGGACGAAACCGAGGCCCTGATGATCGATGATGGCCTTGCCGAAGGCCTTGCGCTCCTTGGCGTACGAGGTTGCTTCGTCGAGCGCGGCCTGTGCGAGTCCGGTTGCGACCGCAGCGATGCCGAGACGCCCGGAATCGAGTGCGCTGAACGCGATGGGCAGACCCTGCCCTTCGGCGCCGATGCGGCGTTCGGCGGGTACGAACGCATCGTCGTAATGGGCCGAGGTGGTGGGGATCGCGTGGAGGCCCATCTTCTCCTCGGGCTTGCCGAAGCTGAGGCCTTCGGTGCCGTCGGGTACGAGGAAGCACGAGATGCCCTTGCTCCCGGTGTCTGCGGTCCGCGCGAACAGGGTGTAGAAGTCGGCCTTGCCGCCGTTGGTGATCCACGCCTTCGAGCCGGTGATCCGGTATCCATCGTCGACGGCCCGTGCCCTGCAGGTGAGTGCTGCTGCGTCTGAGCCGGCCTGAGGCTCGGACAGGCTGTAGGCGCCGACGGTCGCGCCGCCCAGCATGTCGGGCAGCCACTTGTTCTTCTGTTCGTCGGTGCCGTGTGTTGCGAGGGCGAAGCACGACAGTCCGTGCACACTCACGGCAACGGCGACGGCTGCCCAGCGTGCACCCAGTTCCTCGAGAACCTGCAGGTACACCTCGTACGGCTGATCGCCTCCGCCGAACTCCTCGGGGTAGGGGAGGCTGAGCAGGCCTGCGGCGCCGAGTGCGGGGAACACGCCTTCCGGGAAGGTCTCGTTGCGTTCGTGTTCGACGACGCGGGGAGCGAGCACTTTGTCGGCGACGTCGCGCGTGAGGTCGATCAGGTCGTAGGCCTCGGGGGTGGGCAGTAGACGCTCGACGGGCACGGCAGAACTCCTCGAAGAAGATGGAAACCAAAACAGTACTGATTTTGATACTGCAGTACTGTTGCGAGTATGGCAAGAGAGGGAGTCCGACGCACCGCGCGGCAGGCACAACTGTTCGACCAACTTGTCGCGCTCTTCCTGAAAGAAGGATTCGCGCACTTCACGCTCGACGACATTGCAGCCAGGCTGCGCTGTTCGAAATCGACGCTCTACGCCCTCGCCGAGAACAAGGACCGGCTCGTCTACGCGGTCACCGTGCATTTCTTCCGTGGCGCGACCGAATGCGTCGAAGCCGAGGTCGCCGACGCCACGGGAGCCGAGATCCGGATCCGCACCTACCTCGAATCCGTAGGAAGACAACTCGAACCCGCATCGGCCCGCTTCATGGAGGACATCGCCGCGACACCTGTCGCGCGGGAGGTGTACGAACGCAACACACGCCTCGCCGCCGACCGAATCCGGGCGCTGATCTCCGACGGCGTCGCCGCCGGGGAAGTGCGCGACGTGCACGCAGCGTTCGTCGCCGATGTCGTCGCGGCCGTCATGGTGCGTATCCAGCAGCGACAGGTGGCTCAGCAGACCGGCCTCGGCGACGCACAGGCCTATCGCGAACTCGCAGCCCTGCTCACTCACGGCTTGACGCCCTGACCACCCTACGATCGGAAACATGGACCAGAAACGGCAGGAACCGATCCGGCTCGGGATCATCGTGGCGAGCGTGCGGGAGGGACGGGTCGCGCCGGTCGTCGCGAACTGGTTCACCGAGACGGTGCGTCGACGCACGGTGTCGGACGGCGCTGACGACGACGGCACGACAGGGCCGGACACCGCAGGATCGGACACCACAGGATCGGACACCACAGAATTCGATGTCGATATCATCGATCTCGTCGAGGTCCCGCTACCTCAGGAACTGTCGGGAGGGTCGGCGGTCGAGGTCTTCACCCGGCGGATCGACGCGGCCGAGGCATTCGTCGTGATCACCTCCGAGTACAACCACGGATATCCCGCCGCGCTCAAGACCGCGATCGACAGCGTCAAACGCGAATGGCGCGCCAAGCCCGTCGGATTCGTGTCCTACGGCGGTCTGTCCGGTGGCCTACGCGCAGTGGAGCAACTCCGGCAGGTCGTCGTCGAGGTCCACATGGTGCCGGTGCGAGAATCGGTGAGTTTCCACCGCGTCAAGTACGCCTTCGCTTCAGACGGCACCACGAGCGACGGCGCGGCCATCGATTCTGCCGAACGCATGCTCGACCAACTCGCATGGTGGGCGGCCACTATTCGTGCCGGACGCGACCTCGCGCCGTACCCGGGCTGAAATGCCGGTCAGCGCACCGGCACCGCCTGCGCGACACGTGGTCGCCCGATGTGCGCGGACTCGGCCGCGATGGTGACGAGCGTCAGCCTCATCCGCTGTCCGCGCGTGGTGAGCACCACCCGGTCACCGGCTCCGTTCGGTTGTTCGATGGCGACGGTGGGACGTTCGCGGGGCCACTGGTCGGGATGCGCATGTACGTGGATGGCGCCGGTGTGAGGCCTCGTCGTCGGCCGGGCCCCATCGAAGACGACAGTGTCGAACTCGCGGTCGCCCGGATGCTCACCGGCGATCCTGAGTCGATCCGGGGACGCCGCCCCGTCCAGGAGTGACCGCCAGGCATCTGCGCGATCGGTGTGGATCACCACGCGTGCACCGATCGCCACGGCACGGAACACGATCTGCTGTGCGAGATACAACTCGCCCGCCACGTGGACAGAGCG
This sequence comes from Rhodococcus sp. NPDC060086, assembly GCF_042730275.1. Taxonomy (NCBI): domain Bacteria; kingdom Bacillati; phylum Actinomycetota; class Actinomycetes; order Mycobacteriales; family Nocardiaceae; genus Rhodococcus; species Rhodococcus sp. NPDC060086. The sequence goes on along the minus strand of NZ_JBHWWZ010000038.1, from coordinate 33,747 downwards.
CACACCCGGACCGGTCAGGCGCACCGCGACCGCCTGTCCTGACTCGTCCGCCCCGATCAACTGACCGCAGCCCGCGACGGGCAGCGCCAACCCGTCGAGGTCGTCGCGGCTCGCGCTGCGCAGTTCGGTGATGTCTTCGAGGCCGTTCCACGCGTACGGCAGAGATGCGAGCAGCGCGTCACGTTCGCGGCCGTGGACCGTGCGAGCACCGGATGTCACCGGACCGTCCGCCGTGCGTGTCGCGTACCGGACGAGACCACCGACGCGGGTCGTACCGTAGGAACCGGCTCGCATGCGCACCGACACCGTCGACGACAGCGACGGGTGGGTCCAGATGTGGGTCAGGGTGCTCGCGTCGAGTCGCCGCGGATCGAGCACCCCCCCGGTGCTGTACCCGACGGGGAGGCGGACGTGGCTCCAGGAACATTCCGCCGCCAGCGGATCTGCGCCGTGAGTGATCCGGCGTGCGGCCGAGTGGATCTCCGAAGCAGTCAGTATTCTTGCTGCGCAACCGGAATCGACCAGCGTTCCGACCACCCTGCGCGCCGACGCGATGATCGTGCGGGTCGCGCCTTCGGTGCCACCGCCGCGCCGGTCCACGGCGTCTCGACACGTCGACGCGTCGAGGCGCAGTGCGAGCCACACCGTGCGCATCGCAGCTGCGGGCAGCGGTCCGATGAGTTGCGCGTAGACCTGACCGGCTGGGGTCGCGTCCAGCACCCGGCGACCGTGGACGATGACATCGATTCCGTCGAGCGTCACGTCGTGTCGGCGCAGGCAGTCGGACAGTGCGCCGAGTGGCAGCGTCTGTGACGAGTCGGCGCGATCCCGCCCGAGCCGGGTGGTGACTCCGGCGGGAGCGAGTACCTCGACGACCGCAGTGGCGCATGTGCCGTCCCACCGCAAACCCACCGGGCGGCCGGTCGGCTGCGCCGCATCGCGGACCTCGGCGGGGGCATGCACGCGCGGAAACCTGTGTCGCAGCAGCGTCGTCGTCGCGGCAATCGCATCGCGACCCCGGAACCGGATGAGCAGCAGAGCAGCGGACGCGGCTGCTGCGGTCGGTGCCACCCATGCGGGTGCGCCGGTCGCGGCCACCGCCATCCAGACTGCGATACCCGCGCACTGTGCCACGACGAGCCGTGACACGACCCGGGCTTGTCCGTACACGCCGGATCTTTCCCGCACGACCTCGGACACAGTTCTATCCACGGCACTCCCCCCGACACCGATCGGGCAGGCCTGTGGGTGCCCGCCCGAGCTTCCCAACGCGCAACTGTACTGTGTTGCGGCAGTGAGCGTGCCGCACGGGGGAGGACATATGGCATCGCAGCCCACCACTCGATGGCAGGTGAGCGGTTACAGATTTCTGATGAGACGGATGGAGCATGCGCTCGTTCGTCGCGACGTCCGCATGATCCACGACCCGATGCGATCGCAGTCGCGTTCGCTCATGGTGGGGATGGTGGTCGCCTGCCTGGTGCTTGCCGGATGCGCTGCCCTGGCGCTGTTCCGGCCACAGGACAAGATCGGCAGTGCCCCGCTGGTGGTGGGCAGGGATTCCGGCGCGCTCTACGTCGCGATCGATGGAACCTTCCATCCCGCGATGAATCTCGCGTCCGCACGATTGGTGCTCGATGCGCCTGCCGAACCCGCGGTCGTCGCCGATGAGGAACTCGAGGACCGGCCGAGGGGGCCGCTGGTCGGCATCCCCGGCGCTCCGTCGTCGCTCGCGCATGTCGATCACGAGATGTCCTGGACGGTGTGCGACTCGGTCGACCCCGGCGGACGGCAGTTCGTCACCACCGCCGTGACGGCAGGCACGCCCGAGTACACCGGCGACGGCCGACCTCTCGACGACGAAGCGCTCCTGATGACCTTCGACGGTGAGTACCATCTCGCCTACGGCGGTGGCCGGGCGGAGATCGACCCGCAGGATCGCGCCCTGACACGCGTCCTGGGAATCGACGTCGGATCGGCACGTCCCGTGAGCGCGGGGTTGCTCGCGGCACTCCCCGAATTGCCGAAACTCACCGCGCCCGTGATCCCGGACGCCGGGAGCAGACCACGAGTGCCGGTCGGTGATGTCCGCGTCGGATCCGTCGTCGGACTCGCGGAACCGGACGGCCAGCGCTACTACGTCGTCTTGAGCGACGGGGTGCAGGAGGTGTCGAGCGCAACCGCGCAGATCATCCATGCGTCGGATTCCCAAGGCGTTGCCGAGATTCCGATCGTGCCGCCCGACACGCTCAAGGACGCGCCGACGGTGCGCCACCTCGCTGTCGACACCTTCCCCGCAGTGGTACCCACGATCGTCGATCCGGCGGACCGACCCGTCGGATGTCTGACATGGAACCCCGAAGAAGGCTCCGACGCCCAACGACGCTCGGCGCTGGTGCTGTCGGCGGGCAGCGTCCTGCCGATCGCCGAGGATGCGATACCGGTCGAGCCTGCACAGGCCGACGGGCCGGGCCCGAACGTGGATGTCGTCCACATTCCGCCGGGACGAGGCGCATTCGTGCAGACGACGTCGATCGTCCCCGACAGCGAACGCCGAGGGGCCCTGTTCTACGTCGCGGACACCGGCGTCCGGTACGGCATCACCGATGGGGACGCGGCCGAGGCACTCGGTCTCGAAGGAGAGCCGGCGCGAGCGCCGTGGCAGATCGTCGACCTGCTCGCCCCGGGCCCCTCACTCGGGCGCGCCGAGGCGCTCCTCGCTCACGACGGCGTCGCCCCGGACCCTCGACCCGCCCCGCTCCGAACAGGTGGATGACCGCCGCCCGCGCGGTCCCGGAGGCGGGCACGCTCCCGAAAGGGTAGGGCCGCAAGCAGCGCGAGGACCAGTATCCCGAACACCGAGGCGCCTGCGACCCACGCGACGTGTCGCGGAGTCGGGTCGGGAGGATCCACCGGCGTGGGTCCGGCGATCTCTTTCGGGGGCGCGGGGACATCCCGTTCGGCGGGCAGCGGTGCGGTGACCGCGGCCAACGGATCGACGACGCCGTGCCCGACCCGAGGGTTCCACCCGTCGGCGGGGGCATGTGCGGTCGATTCGATGCGGTCCATCACCATGCGCGCGTCGAGGTGGGGGTGGCGCGCTCTCACCAGCGCGACCGTTGCAGAGACGAGTGGCACCGAGAAACTCGTTCCGGCGATCGGCACCGGCCCTTCGGCGCCCACGTATGCATCGACGAGACCGTCGGAGAACGGGTCGAGGGAGACGATGCCGCTCCCTGGGGCCGCGACATCGACCCACGGCCCGGGAACGCTGTAGTCGGACGGTGTGCCGTCGGCCTCGACCGAGCCGACAGTGAGCACATGGTCGTCGTACCAGGCGGGGGAGGCGATCGTCGTGATCGAAGCCCACAGGTCTGCATCAGGGTCGAGTGGATTCGCAGCCGGAGGATTCGATGCCCGGCACACTTCGGTGTTTCCGGCTGCCGCGACCACCACCGCGTCTTTGACATCGGTGGCGTACTGGACGGCGGCCCCGAGCGGCCCGTCGGCGATCCCGTCGCTCGCGAGCATGCACGCGACCTCGGAGATATTGATGACGGTGGCTCCGAGATCCGCGGCATGGCGCACCGCGGACGCCAGTGTGCGCACATCCCCGTAACCGGGGGAGTTCTGGGCCGCCTCCTCATCCCCCACGGAGCTGTCGGAGTAGTTGCGGCTGGATTGACGGATGGCGATCACTTCGACGTCCGGTGCACCACCGGCGAACCCCGAACCTTCGACCGGTTGTGCAGCGATCAGGCCCGCGACGAGTGTTCCGTGCGCGTCGCAGTCGACCGTGCCGTCGTCCGTCGACACGTAGTCGCCGCCGGGGGTGATGCGGGGAAGTCGTGGATGCCGGTTCACCCCGGTGTCGATCACCGCGACGATCTGTCCGGCACCTCGGGTCAGCGGCCACACTCGTTCGAAGTCCATGATGCGTTGCGCGAGCGGGCGTTGCGGGCCGTCGGCGACAGGCTGGGCCCGGGTGCACAGGTATCGCTGCTCGGTGGGTTCCGGAGCCGCGGGTAGACCGCCGGCGGGCAGCAGTCCGCTGTCCGGTACAGGGGGAGTCGCCGACGCCGTACCCACAGCGGCGACTGTGGACAGTGAGACGACCAGGGTGGTGACGAAGGAAGCGGGGACGGACCGTCGACGGTGCGTCACAGTCCGCGGACCGCGGAGGTGCGTCACAGTCCACGGACCGCGGAGTAGAGACCGGCAACCCAGCATGCCAACGGCACGATCGTGGCGATGACGGTGTACTCGGCGAGTTCGCTGATCCGGCGCTGCACAGGTGTGAAGGTGCGCCGCGGCGCAACGACCCCGAAGATCAGGGCGCCGACGAACAATACGACGGTGACCCCGAAGAGTGCCTGCGGAGCGACGGTTCCGGCGAGGGCGGCGGCGACGACCAGACCCAGGACGAGAACTGCACCACCCACGATCATCGGAGCCGCCTGCTCCGCCCCGATGTATGTGCGTCCCCGGAACATGAGGACGATTCCCGTCGCTACGGCCAACGCGGCCCCGGGCCATGAGATACCCGCATCCGGCATCGGCCACGCCGCGCACCACGCACCTGCTGTCGCGAGCACGACCACCGCGTACACCCACCCGGTCAGATGCGCTCGGGCACGCGCAGTCTTCGCCTCGAGCTCCTCGAACGTGGGCGGCGGGTTCTCGTCGTCCGGATCGGGAACCACCGGGTCCAGGGATGTTCCGGGTGCGGGAACCGGAGGCAGGGGGAGACGCGCGAGGAGCGTGGCCGCACGAGCGGCAAAGGTCGCCAGCAGTAGCGCGGTCACGACGACACCGGCCCCGAGCGCCTGAACCGGTACGGAGGTGGCCGTGCCGATGACCAGTGCGATCGTCGCGACCGCGGATATCGTCGGGATCGCAGTGAACGTTGCGAGTCCGACGGTCGTGACACTCACCGCGACCACACCGACCGCTCCGGTGAGGATGGTCGCCAGCATCAGATGTGGTGCACCGAAGTCGCCGGGCACCAGAAGCATTCCGGTGACCGAGGAGACAGGGACCGCGCACACCGCGAGCAGCAGCCCGATCGGCCGGTCGAGGTAGACCCGTGCGATGACGGCGGCTGCCGCGACGAGCAGCAGTGCCAGCACCGCGGTGACGATTCCCGCGACCGCCCGCTCGCCGCCGGAAGACGGCAGCAGGAGCAACGACCCGCACCCGATCGTGATCGACGCCGACGCGACCGCCGCGCCGACCATGGCCGCGGTGCGATCGGACCATCGGCGCAACCGGTCGCGGCCCGCAACCGCCACGTTGTACATCACGTCGTCGAACAGCGGCGGTGACGACGGTGCCGAGGACTGCTCGAGGACGAGGACCTCACCGTCGCGGATCCCGAGCTCGTCGAGACCGAGTGCACCCGCGAGCGGGCCCTGTCCGATTCGTGCGAGGGTCCAGGCTTCCGGCTCGACCCGTTCCGGGGTGACGTCGAACTCGTTGTCGGGTCGATGCGCGGCCACGAGGTCGACGATTCCCGCGAGCAGCAAGGCAACCGGAACGCCCAGTGGCAGAGTCAGGTCGACCTCGGAGTGTTTGGTGAGCACCGTGATACGACACAATTCCGGTGCTGCTACCGCACCGGGTACGTTCGGGCTCGTCGGTACAGTCGTCATCGAATTGTTCCCCCGTCGTTCGTGCGCCGGCCCGGCGACCGAAGGCGGCGCGGACCTTTCGACGACGCAGACCTTACGACATCGCGGCGGAACCGCTGACGGCATCGTCGCGGATGTAACTGTCGCGATGGTGCGCTACTCTTCCACCACCGAGGGGGGTAGGTCGTTGTCGGCGGCCTGTGTGTACGGGGGTTGGGGAATTTGAGCACTGTGCGGTTCGCGCGCAAAACACGACGGGATGCGCCGCGTGCACCCGGTGGTGAAGTGAGTCTGCAGGCGCCGCCCGATATTCCGAGAGCCACACCGGGCAATCTGCTGATGAAGCTGCTGCCATTGGTGATGGTTGCGGCGATGATCGGCATGGTCGCGCTCATGTTCAGTTCCGGTATGGCGCGCAGCCCGATGGCCCTGATCTTCCCGCTGATGATGATGGTGTCGATGATCGGCATGCTGGCCAACGGCGGTCGCGGTGGGGGCGCGAAAACCTCCGAGACGAACGAGGATCGCAAGGACTACCTGCGCTACCTCGACACCCTGCGGCGCGACGTGGCAGAGACCGGTTCGGGGCAGCGGCGGGCCCTCGAGTGGACGCACCCGGATCCGGCGTTGTTGTGGACCCTCGTGGGGACCGTGCGGATGTGGGAACGCCGCACGGCCGACGTCGACTTCTGCCACGTTCGGGTGGGCCGTGGCGGGCAGCGCCTGGCCACGAAGCTCATCGCTCCCGAGACCGGTCCGGTCGAGGACCTCGAACCTGTTGCCGCAGTGTCGTTGCGCCGCTTCGTCCGCGCACACTCGGTGGTACCCGCACTCCCGACGGCGGTATCGCTGCGCGGCTTCGCATCGGTCGGGATCGGCGGCGATCGGGAGACGGCGCAGCAATTGGCTCGATCGATGCTCGCGCAGCTGTGCACGTTCCACGCGCCCGACGTACTCCAGGTAGCGGTGGTCTGCGGACCGGACACGGCTGCGGAGTGGGAGTGGGTCAAGTGGCTTCCCCATGCCCAGCATCCGGATGCGCGCGACGGTGCAGGGAGCGCACGCATGCTGTTCGGTTCGGTGCTCGAGCTCGAGACGGTCCTCGGCGTACACCTGTCCGCGCGCGGACGGTTCGTCCGCGGAACACCCGCTGTCGAGGGCGTTCCGCAGTTGTTGATCGTCATCGACGGTGGGGTCTCCGGGTCCGGGTCCGGGCTGCTCGGCGACGGGCTCGACTCGGTGACCCTGCTCGACCTCTCCGGATTCGCCCCGCGGCTCGCGGCGCTTCGTGGGCTGCAGCTCGTCGCGGAGAACGGCCGGCTCGGGGCGAGGACCGGAAGCTCGGTGGAGACGTTTGCGGAGGTCGACGGGATCAGCGCCCCGCAGTCGCAGGCACTTGCGCGACGACTTGCCCCATATCGGGCCGCGACCCAGCTTGCAACGGACGACGGCGCCGCAGACGACAGCATCGAGACATGGCAGGACCTACTCGGACTCGGCGACATCGCGCGATTCGATCCGCAGCAGGCATGGGCGCCACGATCCGGTCGCGACCGGCTGCGAGTGCCGATCGGTGTCGGTGCGGACGGCGCTCCGGTCGAGATCGACCTCAAGGAGTCCGCAGAGAACGGAATGGGTCCTCACGGACTGTGCATCGGTGCCACGGGCTCGGGAAAGAGTGAGTTCCTCCGGACTCTCGTGCTCGGCCTGGTCGCGACGCACTCACCCGATGCGCTCAATCTCGTGCTCGTCGACTTCAAGGGGGGCGCGACTTTCCTCGGGCTCGATCGGAGCCCCCACGTCGCTGCGGTCATCACCAATCTCGCCGACGAGCTCGCGATGGTCGAGCGGATGAAGGACGCACTCGAGGGGGAGATGACGCGCCGGCAGGAGCTGCTGCGGGCGTCCGGCAACTTCGCCAACGTCGGTGACTACGAGAAGGCGCGGGCCTCAGGTGCTCCGCTGGCGCCGCTGCCCGCACTGTTCATCGTCGTCGACGAGTTCTCCGAGCTGCTCTCCCAGCAGCCCGAGTTCGCAGATCTCTTCGCAGCGATCGGCCGTCTCGGACGGTCGCTGCACATGCATCTGCTGTTGGCGAGCCAGCGCCTCGACGAGGGGAAACTGCGCGGCCTCGACAGTCACCTGTCCTACCGGATCGGTTTGAAGACCTTCTCCGCGAACGAATCCCGGAGTGTCCTCGGTGTTCCGGATGCCTACAGCCTGCCGCCCACACCGGGTGCCGGCTACCTCAAATGTGATTCGGCCGAGATCGTACGCTTCGACGCGGCCTACGTGTCGGGGCCGTACGAACCCGGCCGCCCGGCGCGCCGGATCCGGACGGCAGCTGCCGGGATTCCTGGCCCTCGTGTGTTCACCGCACGAGAGGTGCCGGTCGATCGTGGTGTCCCTCTGCCCGTGCCGCCGAGCACCGACCAGGCCCCGGATATCGACACGACCACCTCCGAGGTCGGCCGCAGTGTCCTCGACGTCGTGGTCAGCAGAGTGCGCGGACACGGCACTCCCGCACACGAGGTGTGGTTGCCGCCGCTCGACGAGTCCGCGAGCCTCGACATGTTGCTGTCGCACTCGCTGCTGACCGGAGATCTCCTGCGCCAGTCCACTTTGCGGACGGCGATCGGGATCGTCGACCGGCCCTTCGAACAGCGTCGAGACCCCCTGGTCGTCGATCTGTCGGGAGCTGCGGGCAACGCCATCGTGGTCGGTGGTCCGCAGTCGGGCAAATCGACGCTGCTGCGCACCTTGATCATGTCGATGGCCGCCACCCACACGGCCGAACAGGTGCAGTTCTACTGCCTCGATTTCGGTGGCGGCACCCTTGCGGGGCTCGCAGGTCTCCCACACGTGGGCTCCGTGGCGAATCGTCTCGCCGCCGATAGGGTCCGCCGCACTGTCGCTGAACTCATGGGGTTGCTGCATCGGAGGGAACGGCAGTTCGGCGAATGGGGCATCGAATCGATGTCGCAACTGCGACGGTTGCGCGCCGACGGAGTGCAGCATGTCTCCGCCGACCCGTTCGGCGACGTCTTCCTCGTGATCGACGGCTGGACCAGTATCCGGGAGGACTTCGAACCACTCGAACAGAGCGTCGGGGTGTTGGCCTCACGCGGGTTGTCCTACGGAATTCATGTGGTGATCAGCGCACCACGGTGGTGGGATGTCCGCCCGGCGCTACGCGACCATCTCGGCACCCGCCTCGAACTCCGCCTCGGCGACCCGGCCGATTCGGAATACGGACGTAAGAGGGCAGCGCTGGTGCCCGAGGGCAGGCCCGGACGAGGAATCGAACGCGACGGACTTCACGTGCTGGCAGCACTGCCACGGGTGGACGGCAGCTCCGGTGTCGACGATCTCGCCGACGGCGTGGCAGCGGCAGTCGCCGCCATCGGTGCTGCAACCACGGGTGGTCACGCGCCTGCAGTCAGGATGCTTCCCGAGGAAATCGACCGAGCGGCCGTCCTCACCGCGATTCCCGGTGGATGGCCGGTCCCGATCAGCGCACCGGTCGCGCAGCGACTGCGCGTGCCGATCGGGATCGACGAAGCGGAGCTCGCACCGGTGACCCTCGACTTCGCCGAGAGCCCGCACCTGCTGGTGTTCGGCGACTCCGGCTGTGGGAAGACTGCGCTGCTCCGCGGAATCTGCCGGAGCCTCATGGAGTCGAACACCGGTGCGCAGGCACGGATCATCATCGGGGACTATCGACGGACCATGCTCGGGGTCGTCGAAGGCGACCATCTCGGCGGTTACGCGCCGGGTACATCGGTTCTGTCTGCGATGACGACCGAACTCGCGGGGGTCTTCGAACGTCGGCTCCCGGGAGCCGACACCACGCAACAGCAACTGCGCGACCGGTCGTGGTGGACCGGCCCAGAAGTGTTCGTCATCGTCGACGACTACGACCTGGTGGCCACATCGGGGCAGAACCCGCTGACCCCGTTGCTCGAGTATCTGCCGCAGGCCAAGGACATCGGTCTGCACCTGATCGTCGCGCGACGCGCGGGCGGAGCGGGCCGAGCGCTGTACGAACCGGTCATCGCTCGGCTACGTGACCTGTCCACACCGGGCCTGATCATGAGCGGAAACCGCGACGAAGGCGCGCTCGTGGGCACGGCAAGACCCGGCCCGATGCCGCCGGGCCGGGGAATTCTCGTGCGACGCAACGGTAACGAACTCATCCAGACGGCATGGCTGCAACCGTCGTGAGCGCGGATGTCCTCGGGCTGCACGTCGGAGCGTCCAGCGTGTGTGCGCGCCGGGCAGAGCGAATCCGCTACGTGCCTGCCGTGGCAGCGAGACTGGGCGACGGATGGGTCTTCGGAGACGCCGCGGCGTCGCTCGAGGTGACCGAGGTCCTCGCTGCCGCCCGAGCAGACGACTCCGCCGAGTTGCTGACAGGTCTGGTGCGTTACGCCGCTGCTGCGGTGGGTGCGCCCCCGAACACCGGAACTGTCGTGGTGGTGCATCCCACGAAGTGGAGCGCGCGGCGCCGCGACGTGCTGTACACCGCAGCTCGGCATGTTGCGCGCAATGCGGAGTTGGTGCCGATTGCGGTCGCTGCATACGACGCGATCGAGATGGATGCGGATGTGCGATGCGTGACTCTCGAAGTCGCGGCGGAAGGGGTCACAGCGACCTTGCTCGAACCGTGTCGCGGAGGACGGGCCGTGATCGACCGTGTGGCGAGAGATCCGGACCTGGCGGCGGACGCGGCGGATTCCGACGACGGTGTGACACGCCTCGAGGCTCTGATCGGATCGGTCTCCGGGCGGAGCGACCCGGATGTGTTGCTGGTGACGGGGATCCCGGGTGAGCCTGCGGGCGTCGAACTGTGCGGGAGGCTGGCCGAGCGGATCGGGCGTGGAATTCGGGTCGTGCCGGTCGCGGCCTCGGAAATGCTTGCGCCGATCACAGGCATGCCTGCGCCGACCGCAGTGGGGGAGGCGGCGCCTGGCGTCGAAGGCGGATCGTCCACGGCACAGTGGCTGCAGGACATCCGTGCGCCCATGCCCGAGCCGTCACGCGCACCCAGCTTCGGGTGGGTGATCGCCGGAGCGATGATCGTGATCGTCGTGGTGGCCTCGATGGTGTTCCTGTCGGGTGATGCGAACCTCCACCGGGCCGTCGCGGACGGGGGTGTCGCCGACAGTGCGGCGACCGTCCGGCCGGAACTGTCCATCGATGCCCCCGTCGCGGCGTCGTCCGATCAGGAGGCGCCCGACTTCGCCACGATCGAGCTCGGTCCCGTACGTCTCGACCTCCCGTCGTATTGGCGCATACGCGATCCCGTCCGGCCGGAGCCGGGAAGAACTGAGCTGCTACCGGATTCGGGCCCCGACCGGAGGATCGTGGTCGTGTACTCCGCTCTCGCGGACGGGATCGATTCGGATGCGGTGGCGAGGAGCCTTGCTGCCCGCGCGACGGCGCGCAGCGGAGTCATCCGAGAGCTGGACTCGGACATGCGCTTCGGTGACCGCCCGGTCATCTCGTACGTAGAGGTGCCCGACGAGTTCTCCACGGTGAGGTGGTCGGTCGTGGTCATGCCGGGCTTGCAGGTCTCGATCGGTTGTCAGTTCCTCGCCGAAGAATGGACCGGAATCAGAAGCGAATGTGAGCAGGCCGTCCACACAGTGGAGCCGGTGTGAAAAAAACTTCGATGTAGTTCGGATCGAGCGGAACCGATCCGGTGCGGGCTGCGTCGAATCAGGTGTAGGGGCGAAACGGTCGGACCAACGGGGGCCGAGTGAACCGGGACGCACAATGATGGAGGGGTGCACGATGAGTGAGGGCGGAACCGGTGGTGGACAGCAGCTCAACGCTGACGTCGTCGCAATGGAAGTGGCGTCGACTCAGCTGCAGCAGTCACGCGAGGAACTCGAGGGCGCGGTGAGGACGCTCGGCGCGCGAGTGTCGGAGACGTCGTCGGTGTGGAAGAGCCAGGGGGCAACGGAGTTCGCGAGCATCATGGAGCGCTGGACTCACAATGCGAACCAGTTGAACCAGGCGCTCGACGAGATCGCCGAGGCCGTCCGCACCGGCGGCCGGTCCTACGAGGAGGCTGCGGCCACTCAGGTAACGGAGCTGAAGGGCGCGGCCAGTGCACTCAGCGGCGACTACTGACCGACCCGACTGCGGGCAATCACACAACACTCAAGGAGCAGGCAATGGCGTTCGGCTCGAATGGCGAGATCTTCCAGAACTTCGAAGGCGTTGACACCCTCAACGCTGGAGTCGCCGGGGTCCAGAAGCAGATGAACAGCATCCTCGACGGCATCGAGGCCCAGGTGGCCCGGCTGGACGACAGCTGGGAAGGCAAGGCCAACGAGGCATACGCGGACACTCAGCGGCGCTGGTCCCAGGCCCGACTCGGTCTGAACCAGGTGCTGGCAGAGATCAGCGGGACTGTGGGTCGCGGCAATGAGCAGATGCAGATCACCGAAAGGATGAACGCGGCCCGGCACGGCGGGTGATGGTCCATTCACCAGGCGAGTGACCGGGGAGACTCGCCGCGCGATGTCCCGGTGGTGGAGAGGCCACCGGGACATCGTGTGATCTGGAGGGGTGCGATCCGGAGTGCTCCCGGATCCGTTCTTTGACCCGGCGACCGCGGGACGGGTATTGTGTGCGATCGGCGTGTCGCACGCTGTCGTAGCCATGTGCGCGGCAAATGTCGTCTCTCGGGTCTCAACTGGCCGCCGAGGGCGACTATGTGCGGCGGGCGGGCCAGCAGCGAAACGATAGACGAGGAAGATCTGTGTCTACGTACACACCGAAAGCCGGCGACCTGAGCCACCAGTGGCTCGTCATCGACGCCACTGACGTGGTGCTCGGTCGCCTTGCGGTACAGGCGGCAAGCCTGCTCCGTGGCAAGCACAAGCCCACTTTTGCCCCGCACGCCGACGGTGGTGACTTCGTCATCATCATCAATGCCGAGAAGGTCGCCATCTCCGGCAACAAGCGCGAGGGCAAGTTCCTCTACAACCACTCCGGTTACCCGGGTGGTCTCCGCGCTCGTTCCGTGGGCGAGGTTCTCGAGAAGAACCCCGACCGTCTCGTGGAGAAGGCCGTCACCGGCATGCTCCCGAAGAACAAGCTCGGCCGCGCCATCGCCAAGAAGCTGAAGGTGTACGCGGGCCCGAACCACCCCCATGCCGCGCAGCAGCCGGTGCCGTTCGAGATCAAGCAGGTGGCCCAGTGACGGCGCCGGAGGAGCAGAGCGTGAATCCCGAAGAGTTCGCTGACAACGTCGACGTCGACAACGTCGAGGTTGCCGCGGACGAATACGTGGTCGAGGAGGCTGCCGAGGACTTCGCCGAGGCACCCGTCGAGCCGATCGTGTTCGATCGCCCGATCCAGACCGTCGGTCGCCGTAAGGAGGCTGTCGCTCGCGTCCGCCTCGTGCCCGGCACCGGCAAGTTCGTGCTCAACGGCCGCACCATCGAGGATTACTTCCCGAACAAGGTGCACCAGCAGCTCGTGAAGTCGCCGCTGGTGACCGTCGAGCGCAGCGAGTCGTTCGACATCCACGCGAGTCTCCACGGCGGCGGACCGTCCGGCCAGGCCGGCGCTCTGCGTCTCGCCATCGCGCGTGCGCTGATCGAGGTCACCCCCGAGGACCGCCCGGCGCTCAAGCGCGCAGGCTTCCTCACGCGTGACCCGCGTGCGACCGAGCGTAAGAAGTACGGTCTCAAGAAGGCACGTAAGGCACCTCAGTACTCCAAGCGCTGATGTGTCGCCGACGCTGACCTTGTCAGCCTCGGCACCTGTTCGACCACGAGAGCAGGCGCCGGTAGAGAATTACTACCGGTGCCTGCTTTCGTGCATTCTGATTCCGGGGGCAGTAGCTCGTGCGGCCTGTCTTCCGAAGACCCGACAGACTCGACGCGAAGGACGTGTACATGGCCCGGTTGTTCGGCACCGACGGGGTTCGCGGGATGGCGAACGCTGGACTGACGGTGGAATTGGCGATGCAACTCGCAGGTGCTGCGGCGACCGTGCTCGCGCCGGGCCGCGACGGTCGTCGTCCGGTTGCAGTGGTGGGTCGCGATCCGCGTGCCAGCGGCGAGATGCTCGAAGCCGCCGTCACCGCGGGGCTTGCCGCAGCCGGTGTCGATGTCGTATCGGTCGGTGTGTTGCCCACTCCCGCGGTCGCGTACCTCACCGGTGAGTATGCCGCAGATCTCGGCGTGATGATCTCGGCGTCGCACAACCCCATGCCGGACAACGGAATCAAGATCTTCGCCGCGGGCGGTCACAAACTCGACGATGCCGCCGAGAACCGTATCGAGGCGGCACTGCACGACGGTCTGACTCCGGCGCGGCCGACCGGAGCTGGAGTCGGCCGGGTCCGAACCGCCGCCGATGCCGCAGATCGCTATCTGGCGCACCTCGCGAGCGCGACGAGCGTGTCGCTCGAGGGCGTCACCGTCGTCGTCGACTGCGCACACGGCGCGGCATCGCACGTCGGGCCCGCCGCCTATACCGCCGCCGGCGCCACGGTGATCGCGATCAGCGCCGAACCGGACGGCCTCAACATCAACGACGGCTGCGGGTCGACGCATCTCGAATCCCTGCAGCAGGCGGTACTCGAGCACGGTGCCGACCTCGGTCTCGGGCACGACGGTGATGCGGACCGCTGCCTCGCGGTCGATGCATCCGGTGCGGTCGTGGACGGCGACGCGATCATGGCGGTGCTGGCACTGAGCATGCGAGACCGCCGCGAGCTGCACGAGGACACTCTCGTCGCGACGGTCATGAGCAATCTGGGTCTGCACCTGGCGATGCGGGAGTCCGGCATCGAGGTCGTGACCGTCGGAGTCGGCGACCGGTATGTACTCGAGGAACTGCGTCGTGGCGGATTCTCCCTCGGAGGCGAACAATCCGGGCATGTCGTCTTCCCTGCACATGGCACGACCGGCGACGGTGTCCTGACCGGGCTGCGGTTGATGGAACGGATCGCATCGACCGGCACGCCCCTGGCGGATTTGGCCGCGGTGATGCGATCGCTCCCGCAGGTCCTCGTCAACGTCGCCGTATCCGACAAAGCGGCGGTCGCTGCGAACCGGGCGGTCGCGGAGGCTGTCGCGGAAGCCGAACGTGAACTCGGCGACACAGGTCGAGTGCTGCTGCGTCCGTCCGGCACCGAACAGCTCGTACGTGTCATGGTCGAAGCGGCGGAGGACGCCCAGGCACAGGCGGTCGCCGATCGCCTTGCCAAGGTCGTCGCCGGCGTCTGAGCGATCGCCGCCTGCGGGGCGGTCGATTCTTTTCGTCGAAAAGGGAACCGGATCGTCCTGCGCTGCGTCCAACTCTGTGACGGTGTCGACCGACACGTGAAGGAGTGGACGTGGAGCCACGATCCGGATTGTTTTCCGATGACCTGTTGTATTTCGACGGCACAGCGGTCAGAGCCGTCGCCTCGACGGTGACGTGTTCCGCGTCGGCCGCTGACCGAGCCTGCCGCCGTGCCCTCGGTGCCCTGGAATTCGGGCCCCGGTACGCAGGGGAGAGGTATCGGACGCGCGGTGTTGCCGTCGAAGACGGTTACATGCGACTGCGGCGTGCGCTGGATGAGTGGACAGCGGCGACCAACCGGTATGCAGACGCTGCGGCCGCGGCAGCGGACGGATACCACGACCAGGAACGAACCACGGTCGACGCACTGCGCGACATCCGGACGGAGCCCCCTCGATGAGTTCACCGAGCGCGCGTCTGAGCGACATGCTCGATGCCGGTGCACTCGGTCTGGACTTCTTCGCCGCGTACCTCCCCCGTGCCCACCAGGTCGGTATCGCAGGCCGGGTCACCGTCGAAGGGCTGGGCAGCCGCTACGACGAGCAGAACGGGCTCGACGTGTCGGTACTCGCGGACGACGCGGCCGTGTTCACCCGACTCGTGGCAGATCTGGCGAGTCGCATCGAGGAGCAGACGGATGGCGTGCGCGCGTTGCGTTCCGCGTGGCGTGGTGACGCCGGTGACCTTGCCCGCGACGACCTGGACCGAGCGGTGCAGCGCGGTGCGAAAGTGTTCGACGCGGTGCATGCCCTGGCCGGAGCATGTACGGGTGCGGTCGACGGCATTACCCGTGCGGTCGCCGAGAAGGCATATGAGATCGGGCAGTTCGCAGGTGGGTCGGTCGATGGCCGGACACCGGAGGACATAGACGTCATCATTGCGGGAGCGCGCGACGACGACGCTGCAGGTCCCACCTTCGAACAGGTGGCAAGTTGGTGCGCGGAATCCGGTACGCCGAGTCCCGGACCGGGCAGCGTGGCCGCGTGGTGTGAGCGATGGTTGCACGAGGTGTTCGCGCCCACGATCCAGGAACGAATCGACCGGTTCATCGCGACGTGCGATATCGCCGACGACACGGTCGACGACCACCTCTCTGCAGTTGCCCGGGCGTTCGACCTGCTCGACGCACCGGCACCGGCACCGGCGTCCGAGGGCGCGAGGTACCTCGGTGGTGGCTCCCGGGATACGGCCGGGATCACGGACGGGCCGACCGATGTGCTGCGAGCGGCAACCGATCTTGTGGATGCCGGTCGAGAACTCGTCGGGGCCGTTGCGGAATTGACCGGCGCAGTGGCCGATTTCGCGACGGCAGCGGTGGAGGGAGCGACCGCCGTCGCGGATGCCGTCACGTTCGGTATCGTCGGGCCGAGCGTCGAAGGTTCTGTGTCCCCGCCGATCCTGCCTCCGCCGACAGATCTGGCATCGCCTGCGGAACCTGCTCCTACTCCGCGGCCGGATTCCTTACCCTCGGGACCCCTGCCCTCGGGACCCCTGCCCTCGGGACCCCTGCCCTCGGAGCCGGAACTCCTGCCCCCGGAAAGTTCGCCGTCTGAAGGTGCGAGACCGTCGGGTCCGGTGGTCGCTCAGGTGCCTGCCGGGGTCCGGGTCGATCGTCGTACGGGAGCGAACACGGGTGCCGCGACCACCGACTCCGACGAAACAGAGCCACCTACGGACGACGGCGACGGTGTCGTGCTGGCCGAGGCAGGCCCGTTGTGACTCTCTGCGTCTAGAAGCTGAGCAGCGTGCTGATCCGGCTACCGAGATCCTGCTCGACCAGAGAAGGATCCGTGATGACGGTGGAGCCGGGCACCTCGGTGGTGGGATCGGCGAACACCGCGTAGGTCTTGTCGCCCGTGAGTCGATACAGGAGGAACCCTGTCAGCAGCGCCCGAGTGCGTTCCTGGGTCTTCCGTTCGGCGCCACCGAACCCGAGCGCACCGAGCAGCCTGCGGCCCTCGACGAGCCCTTGGTCGTCGGCGTCGTCGACGATGCGCAGCTGTACGTCCTTCCCACCCCACTGCTGGGCTACCGACACCGCGTCGCTGTTCATCGATCCGAAGCTCTTCTCTCCGACGAGCACCAACCCGGGGGCTTCGACGCGAGCGGCGGCTTGGGCCGCGGACGGGGTGGTGGGGGTGGGATAGAGCGCCGCGACAGCGGCCACCCTGCGCTGTGCTGCAGCGAGGATCGCGGCGCCGGCGCCGAGTCCGTGCCCGGCGAGGGCCAGTCGGTGTGGGTGCACGCTGATGCGACCGGTGCCCAGACGCACCCCGGTGCAGATGTCGAGGGTGGTCAGCAGATCGGTGGCGAATCCGATCGAGGAGGGGGCAGGCCCACGTTCGGTGCCGGGTGCGGCCGCCACGATCCCCCAGGACGCGAGGTGCTCGAGCAGTCCCGAGTACTTGCTGATGCCGGTCAACCAGCTGTGACCGAATGCCACCGCGGGAAGGTTGAAGCCTTCCGCAGGGGTATAGACGACGCCGGGGAGACCGGCGAGCGCCAGGTCGCCGCGGAGCACCGTATGGGGGCCGCGCTTCGAGAGTTGCCGAGCCAAGGATTTCGGGTTCGCCGCCACGGCGAGAACGTTAGCCGATCGAGTCGGGAGACGGGTGTGGTGATCGAGATGGGCGTGCCGCAGCGGTCCTGTGTAGCGCTCGCCACCGGGCCACCAGTGCGTTGTCGATGAGCCCTCACTGCCAAGTACCCTGCTAACCATGTGCGGAATCGTGGGGTATGTCGGGCACCGCCGTGCCCTCGACGTCGTGGTGGAGGCCCTTCGGCGGATGGAGTACCGAGGCTACGACTCGGCCGGTATCGCCGTCCTCGACGGCGAGGGTGGCCTCGCTGTCGAGCGAAAGGCCGGTCGGCTCGCCAACCTCGAAGCCGAACTCGACGAGATCGGCGAGGACCGATTCGACGGCACGGCCGGGATGGGACACACGCGGTGGGCGACGCACGGTCGGCCCACCGACCGCAACGCGCACCCGCATCGCGATGCCACCGGCCGGATGGCAGTGGTCCACAACGGCATCATCGAGAACTTCGCGCCGTTGCGCGCCGAACTCGAAGACGCCGGCGTCGAACTGGAATCCGACACCGACACCGAGGTTGCGGTGCACCTGGTGGCCCGTGCTTACGCAGAGGGGCCCACGGCCGGTGATTTCGTCGAGAGCACCCGCAGTGTGCTGCGCCGCCTCGAAGGTGCATTCACGTTGGTGTTCGTGCATGCCGATCATCCCGGGACGATCATCGCGGCCCGCCGCTCGACACCGCTGGTCGTCGGTGTCGGCGACGGTGAGATGTTCATCGCCTCGGATGTGGCGGCGTTCATCGAGTTCACCCGCAATGCCGTCGAGCTCGGCCAGGACCAGGTCGTGGTGATCACGAAGGATTCGTACGAGGTCACCGACTTCGACGGCAACACCGATGTGCCGACGCAGCCGTTCACCATCGACTGGGATCTGGCGGCCGCGGAGAAGGGCGGCCACGACTACTTCATGCTCAAGGAGATCGAGGAGCAGCCCACCGCGGTCGCGGACACGTTGCGCGGGCATTTCGTCGACGGCCGGATCGTGCTCGACGAGCAGCGCCTGTCGGATCAGGAACTGCGCGACATCGACAAGGTGTTCGTCGTCGCGTGTGGTAGCTCGTATCACTCGGGTCTGGTGGCGAAGTACGCGATCGAACATTGGACGCGGTTGCCTGTAGAGGTGGAGCTGGCCTCGGAGTTCCGGTATCGGGATCCGGTGCTGGACCGGTCGACGCTGGTCGTGGCGATCTCGCAGTCGGGGGAGACCGCGGACACGCTCGAGGCGGTGCGGCACGCGAAGGATCAGAAGGCTCGGGTGCTGGCGGTGTGCAACACCAACGGTGCGCAGATTCCGCGTGAGGCGGATGCGGTGTTGTATACGCGGACGGGGCCGGAGATCGGGGTGGCGTCGACGAAGGCGTTCCTGGCGCAGATGGCGGCGAACCTGTTGGTGGGGTTGGCGTTGGCGCAGGCGCGGGGCACCAAGTATCCCGATGAGGTGGCGCGCGAGTATCAGGAGCTCGAGGCGATGCCCGCGAAGATCGAGCAGTTGCTGGGCGGGATGGAGCCGGTGCGGGAGTTGGCGCGGGAGTTGGCGGCGTCGCCTGCGGTGTTGTTCCTGGGTCGGCATGTGGGGTATCCGGTGGCGCTCGAGGGTGCGCTCAAGCTCAAGGAGCTGGCGTACATGCATGCGGAGGGTTTTGCGGCGGGTGAGCTCAAGCATGGGCCGATCGCGTTGATCGAGGACGGGTTGCCCGTCATCGTCGTCATGCCGTCGCCGAAGGGACGCGCAGTTCTGCACAGCAAGTTGCTCAGCAACATCCGTGAGATCCAGGCGCGTGGTGCGGTGACCGTGGTGATCGCCGAGGAGGGTGACGAGACGGTGCGGCCGTTCGCGGATCACCTCGTGGAGATCCCGGCGTCGCCGTCGTTGCTGCAGCCGTTGTTGTCGACGGTGCCGTTGCAGGTGTTCGCTGCGGAGGTCGCGCAGTCGCGTGGGTACGACGTGGACAAGCCCCGTAACCTCGCCAAGTCCGTCACCGTGGAGTAGAGCAAGCACACATGAGTCACACGTAGAACAGGCCGAGCGACCGGGAGCACCATGCGCAGCTACTACCCGTGCGAGCAGGTACGCGCCGCAGAAGCGCCTCTCCTTGCGGCCTTGCCCGAAGGCACGCTGATGCGCCGAGCGTCGTACGGGCTCGCTCGGGTGGTCGCCGATGAACTCCACACACGCACGGGCTCTGTCGCCGGCCGGAAGGTGAGCCTGCTCGTCGGTTCCGGTGACAACGGTGGCGACGCGCTGTGGGCAGGCGCGTTCCTGCGTCGGCGCGGGGTCGCGGTGACAGCACTGCTGCTCGACGCCGAGCGTGCGCACCCTGCGGGACTCGCAGCGCTGCGCGCTGCCGGGGGCCGTACGGCGCCGGCGACGCCCGAGCATCTCGGTGATCCCGACCTCGTGCTCGACGGCATCGTCGGGATCTCGGGTCGTGGACCGTTGCGTCCGGCAGCCGCCGCTCTCGTCGATGTGATCACCGCGCCGATCGTCGCGGTCGACACCCCGAGCGGTGTCGACCCCGACACCGGTGAGGTCGAGGGGCCGGCAGTGAACGCGGTCCTCACGGTGACCTTCGGTGCGCGGAAGCCCGTGCACGTTCTGGCGCCTGCCCGATGCGGTCGTGTGGAACTGATCGATATCGGTCTCGATCTGCCGCCCGCGGACCTGGTGTCGGCGGAACCTGCCGAGCTGGGCGCGATCTGGCCGGTGCCCGGCGCCGACGACGACAAGTACAGCCAGGGCGTGGTGGGCATCGTGGCAGGCAGCGGGCACTATCCGGGAGCGGGGGTGCTGTGCACGGGCGCCGCGGTGGCCGCGACCTCCGGCATGGTGCGCTACGTCGGCAGTGCGGCAGCAGAGGTCCTCGCGCGCTACCCGGAGGTCGTCGCGGCCCCGACGTTCGACGCTGCAGGACGGGCGCAGGCGTGGGTCGTCGGGCCGGGCGGTGGTACCGACGAGCAGGCGGAGGACACGCTGCGCGATGTTCTGGCGACCGATCTGCCGGTGCTCGTCGACGCCGACGGACTGACCCTCCTCGCGCGCAACCCGTCGCTCGTGCGGGGGCGTTCCGCGCCGACACTGCTGACCCCGCACGCCGGGGAGTTCGCGCGCCTCACCGGCAGCGGCGACCCGCAGTCGGATCGTGTCGCTGCCGCGCGGACGCTTGCCGCGGACTGGCAGGTGCACGTACTGCTCAAGGGCCATGCGACGCTCATCGCCCGACCGGACGGACACACGTTCGTCAACGACGCGGGCGGGTCGTGGGCGTCGACCGCGGGCGCCGGGGACCTGCTGTCCGGGCTCGTGGGAGCGTTGATGTCGTCGGGCATGCCGGTCGACCTGGCTGCGGCGGCGGGTGCACGTGCGCACGCACTTGCCGCGAATCTCGCAGCACGCGGCGAGGACGGCGAGGGAGCCGGAACCGCACCGGTATCGGCGAGCGCCATCGCCGAGCAGCTCCGCCCCGCGGTGCGAATCCTGCGGGCCCACGCATCCGAATCGTAATCGGACACACCCGGGCTCCCCGACGGCGCCGATCGCTGCGGTGGCAGGATCAATCCATGTGACCGCCCTACAACGCACCCCGTCCACCGACCGCCGAGCACTTCCCCAAGCGGAAGCGATGATCGATCTGGACGCGGTCGCACACAACGTCAGGCGCCTTCGGGACTATGCCGGTGACGCAGCGGTCATGGCAGTCGTGAAGGCCGACGCCTACAACCACGGTGCCGTTCCGGTCGCTCGCGCCGCGCTCGCGGCGGGGGCACGTGAACTGGGCGTCACCACGCTCGACGAGGGGCTCGAACTGCGTGCCGCAGGAATCGATGCGCCCGTGCTCTCGTGGCTGCACACGGTCGACGCCGACTTCGCGCCCGCGATCGCGGCGGGTATCGAACTCGGCGTGTCGTCGTCGCGGCACCTCGCGGCCATCGTTGCGGCAGCCGAGACCACCGGTGACACCGCCGTCATCACCGCCAAGGTCGACACCGGCCTCAACCGCAATGGTGTCGCACACGACGAATGGCCCGATTTCGTGCGGGACGTCGCTCGAGCGCAGGCGTCCGGAGCGGTGCGGCTGAGGGGGTTGTTCTCGCACTTGGCACACGGCGACGAACTCGGCCACCCCGAGATCGATTCGCAGCGCGACAGGCTCCACCAGGCCACCCACGACCTTCGACGTGTGTCGCTCACTCCGGAGGTCGTCCACCTGGCGAATTCCGCAGCCACCGTTACCCGCCCTGACCTGCGATTCGATATGGTCCGGCCCGGAATCGCGATCTACGGGCTGACACCGATCCCCGAGGAAGGCGATTTCGGGTTCCGGCCGGTGATGACACTGCGGACGAGGGTGGCGCTGGTGAAGAAGGTCTCCGCGGGTTCCGGGGTGTCGTACGGACACCGCTGGATCGCCCCGACCGACACGACCGTGGCACTTCTGCCGATGGGGTATGCAGACGGGATCCGCCGCAATCTCAGTGGCCGGATCGAAGTGCTGCTGGGTGGGCGCCGGCGCCCTCAACTGGGACGCGTCTGCATGGACCAGGTTGTCGTCGACCTCGGCCCGGACGGCGGGGGAGTACATGAGGGCGACGAAGCGTTGTTCTTCGGTGACGGACGTCTCGGTGAATCCGGAGCCCAGGACTGGGCGGATCTCCTGGACACGATCAACTACGAGATCGTGACCGGGGTGGGTGGCCGAACCGTCCGCACCTATGTAGGTGGCGAAGGAGGCGAGTTGCGATGACGCTGATGGGCCGAATGGGTCTGCTGGGCGCAAGCCTGGTGACACTCGCATCATCCGCGGGGCTGTATGCCGTGCGGAGCGCCGGGATGCCCGCCACCGAGATGTACCAGGGAGAGGACTTCGACGCCTTATTGCAGTTGCCCGAGCGGATCGTCATGACCGACGACGACGTTCCGCTCGTCGTGCGTGAATCCGGGCCGGCACGTGCTCCGCTGACCGTCGTCTTCGTCCACGGCTACTGTCTGCGCATGCAGTCGTGGCATCTGCAGTATCGGCACATGTTCGAGCGGTGGGGCGACGACGTCCGGATGGTGTTCTACGACCAGCGTGGCCACGGTGAGTCCGGCATGCCGGCCCTCGAGTCGTGCACCATCGCGCAACTCGGACGCGATCTCGGCCGAGTCATCGACGAGACTGCCCCCGGCGGGCCGGTGGTGGTGATCGGCCATTCGATGGGCGGCATGACGACGATCGCTCTCGCGTCGCAGCGACCCGACCTGTTCGAGTCCCGGATCGTGGGGGTAGGGCTGCTCGCGACCACTGCGGCGGGCCTCGACAAGAGCGGAATCGGCCGGAACCTCGAGAACCCCGTCATCGATGCCTTCCGGTACGCCGCGCGCACGGCCCCCGGGTTGGTGCAGGTAGCGCGCGGTATGGCCCGCGCGGTCGTCACTCCGATCCTGCGCGCGGCGTCGTACGGGACGGTGGTCAGCCCGCGCCTCGTCGAGTTGTCCGATCGGATGCTCGACGAGACTTCGGTGCTGACGATCGTGAACTTCCTGCGCACTCTCGAGATGCACGACGAATCTGCCGCGCTCCCCGTACTGGGTTCGGTACCGTCGCTCGTGCTCTGCGGCGACGCCGACATGGTGATTCCGTTCTCGAGTTCGGAGAAGCTTGCCGAGGCGCTCCCGGGATGCGAGCTCAAGCGGGTTCGTGGCGGTGGGCACCTTGTGCAATTCGAGTTCCCGGAGGTCGTCAACCGTGCGATCGACCGGCTGATCCAGCGAGGTTTCGCGCATGACGCTTCGACCAGGCGAGCCGCAATTGTCTGACTCCGCCCATATCGAACTGCCGACCGTCGAGGACACCGAGGCTTTCGGCCGCCGTCTTGCACAGGATCTTCGTGCCGGCGACCTCGTGGTGCTCGACGGTCCGCTCGGCGCAGGCAAGACTGCATTGACGAGAGGTCTCGCAGCAGGGCTCGGGGTACAGGGCCGGGTGACGTCACCGACATTCGTCATCGCGCGCGAACACCGGCCGGGCAGTCGTGAAGGCGCTCCACCGGTAGGGCTGGTCCACGTCGATGCGTACCGACTTGGCGACGGCCCGAATGCCCTCGACGAACTCGATGCGCTGGACCTCGACACCGACCTCGACGCGGCGGTCGTGGTGGTCGAGTGGGGCGGAGGACTTGTCGAAAAGCTCACCGACCGGCACCTGCGGGTGCGATTGCGTCGTGATCCCGAGTCGGATGTGCGTCGGGCGGAATGGGCCTGGGTGGACTGACGAGGTCTGTGGACCGGGTATCCTGATGAATCGTGCTTGTGCTCGCCGTCGATACCTCAACACCCGTCGTGACCTCGGGTCTCGTCCGGCATGGTGGTGAGGGAGACCCAGCCCACATCACCACGGTTGCTGTGCGTCTGACCGACAACCCACGCGCCCATGCAGAGATCCTCACCCCACAGATCCTCGAGTGCCTCGACGAGGCCGGATGCACTCCGGCCGACCTCGACGCGATCGTCGTAGGGGTGGGGCCGGGGCCGTTCACCGGACTGCGGGTCGGCATGGTCACCGCCGCGGCATTCGGTGATGCCCTCGGAATTCCGGTTCACGGTGTCTGCAGCCTCGATGCGATCGCCGAGGACGCGCACAGTGAAGCGCCCGACGGGGGTGATCTGCTCGTCGTCACCGACGCACGGCGTCGTGAGGTGTACTTCGCTCGGTACGACGGAACCCGGGGTCGTGTCGAGGGCCCCGACGTCCGAAAGCCTGCGGAGGTGCCGTCCGCGCCGTCACACCGTGTCGCGGGATCGTCCCAGCACACCGCCTTGTTCGATCTTCCCGCGGTGCCCGTGTACTCGCCGTCGCCTGCAGGTCTGGTTGCCGCGGCATCGGCTGATCTGTGCGCGGGGACGATCCCCGAGCCACTGGTACCGCTGTACCTGCGCCGCCCCGATGCCGTCGCGACCGCGGATCGTCGGACATGAGCGTGCTTGTCGATGCACTCTGCGGCGACGACGTGGACAGGTGTGCAGAGCTCGAAACCGTATTGTTCCCCGGTGACGACCCGTGGAGCGCTGCCGCGTTTCGCTCCGAACTCGCATCGGCCCACAACCACTATGTCGCTGCACGCGACGAGTCCGGGAGCCTCATCGGCTACGCCGGACTGGCACGACTCGGTACCGGAATGGACCCGGAGTCCGAGGTGCACACGATCGGCGTCGACCCGGACGCGCGGCGTCGCGGGGTCGGTGGGGCGCTGCTGGCAGAGTTGCTGCGTGTCGCGGATCGGTGGGGCGGCCCGGTGTTCCTCGAGGTCCGCACCGACAACGACGCGGCGATTGCGTTGTATCGACGTGAGGGTTTCGAGGTCGTGGGGACGAGGAAGCGTTACTACCAGCCGAGTGGGGCCGATGCGTACACCATGCGCCGCCCGGATCGGCGAGAGGAGCCACGACAGTGACCGGACCGATAGTGATGGGGATCGAGAGTTCGTGCGACGAGACGGGCGTCGGTATCGTCCGCTTCGTCGGTGACGGCACCCTCGAGCTTCTCGCCGACGAGGTGGCCTCGAGCGTCGACGAGCACGCCCGCTTCGGTGGTGTGGTCCCGGAGATCGCATCCCGCGCCCACCTCGAGGCGATGGTTCCCACCATGCAACGGGCACTGGCCTCGGCAGGCATCGCCAAACCCGACGCAGTATGCGTGACGATAGGACCGGGATTGGCGGGTGCGCTCCTCGTCGGAGTTGCCGCTGCCAAGGCCTACGCGGCCGCGTGGAACGTCCCCTTCTATGCGATCAACCACCTCGCAGGTCACGTCGCCGTCGACACGCTCGAACACGGACCGATGCCACCGTGCGTTGCACTGCTGGTCTCGGGCGGGCATACCCATCTGCTGCATGTCGAGGACCTGAGCAAGCCGATCGTCGAACTCGGCACCACCGTCGACGACGCGGCGGGGGAAGCATTCGACAAGGTGGCGCGGCTGCTCGGACTGGGCTATCCCGGGGGGCCGGAAGTCGATCGGCTCGCACGAGTTGGCGACCGGACCGCTGTGGTGTTCCCGCGTGGTATGACGGGCCCGCGAGATGCCCGCAACGACTTCTCGTTCTCCGGACTGAAGACTGCCGTGGCCCGGTTCGTCGAAGCGAAGGAACGCGCTGGCGAGCCGGTGCCGGTCGCGGATGTGGCTGCAGGTTTCCAGGAGGCCGTGGCCGACGTTCTCACCATGAAGGCGGTGCGGGCGGCTCGTGACGTCGGTGTCGACACGCTGGTGCTCGGCGGGGGCGCGACAGCCAACACGCGGCTGCGTGAGCTTGCAGAGGAGCGGTGTGCCGAAGCCGGCATGACCCTGCGTGTGCCTCGACCGAGTCTGTGCACCGACAACGGTGTGATGATTGCAGCCCTGGGTGCACATCTCATTGCAGGTGGAGCGACCCCGTCGGCGCTGTCCGTGGGAACCGATCCGGGACTGTCCGTCTCGGTCGCGCAGGTCTCGGCCTGACTCTCGGCTCCACTCTGTCCCTGGCCGCGAGCGCGAGGATCGTCAGCGGGTCGTCGAGGTGTCCACGTCGTCCGAGGTCGTCGGATCGCCGCTGATGCTGCTCTCGGTGACCGACCTTTCCCCGATGGTCGATGTCGGTGAGTTCAGTCCGGGAGACGTGGTCAGCGCTGGATCAGAAGGCTCGGGTGTGATGCCCGGCCCGGGTTCCGGAGTCGTGGGATCGGTCGGGGTGGTGGGGTCGGTCGGATCGGTAGGGTCGGTCGGGGTTGTGGGGTCGGTCGGTTCGGTCGGTTCGGTCGGAGTCGTGGGTTCTGTGGGCTCGATCGGATCTGTGGGGAAAGTCGGGTTCGTGGGCGTCGGCGTCGGTCGTGGCGACGTCGTCGATTCATCGGAGTCGTGCGGACCCCACTTGTCGGGGATCTCGCCGGGCGCCGACTCGAGTGTCTGCACCTGATCGATCGGGGTCGGAGTGGCAGTGGAGTTTCCGCTCGTCACCGGGATATCCGTCTGCGGAACCGTCGACGGGGGCGGCGCCGGAAGAGGTGTTCCGTCGAGATCGCCGTCCGTGGTCTGCGTCGGTGACAGCGAGGAGTCGGGATCGGACGACGGGATGTCGGTCTCTGTCCGATACGACGGCTGCGACGGGTCTTCCGTGACGACGGCACCGTTGGTCCCGGCTGGAGACACCGGCGTGCTGGCGGTCCGGTCGGTGAACTTGTCGGTGGCGAATCCCGCGACTACTGCGGCGAGTACGAGCGCCGCCGCCACAGCGCCTGACATGCGCGCTCCCGCCGAGGTGGAGGAAGCCCGTGCGGAGCCGACGATGTCGTAACCGCCGAAGTGCGCGGAGCCGGACAGGTGCGCGGCACCCTGGGCGGCTGCGGACGCCGGTTCCGGGACAGTGATGACGTGACCGTCGAAACTGTCGGTGACGGCGGCGGCCAGGGCAGGCACCGCGGCGGTACCGCCGACGAGGGCGAGCGTGCCCGGACGCGGCAACGACTGGGTCGTGACCTGGCGGGTGAACGCGGCCGCGGTCTCGGAGAGTTCGGCGGCAAGCGCCGCCAGATCGGTGCGTGTCAGGGTCACCGACGCGTCGGGCCCCGCTTCGGCGATGTCGATCCGGGTGCGCTCGGAGGTGGTGAGTACTTCTTGGGCGCCCTGGCAACGCGCCTTCAGCAAGGCCGGATCGACCTGCATGCGCGTTCGCATGCGGTTGGTGGCGCGGTGGACGTGGTCGTAGATCACCGTGCCGACCGCATTGCCGCTGACGTTCTCTGTGCGCGCCGATCGCAGTACGGTGCCGGATTCTTGGTCCAGCACCGAGACGGTGGTGCCGGACGCTCCCATGTCGGCGACCGCGATCGCGCCGGGTTCGGTGCGTACTCCGACGGTTCGGAGGTACGCCAGGAGTGCGGTGGTCTCGGGAACGAGTCGCACGAGCTTTCCGTGACGTTCCGCAGCGGTGCGGATCGCGTCTGCCTGTTCTTCGGTGCGGTAGGCGACGGTGACGGCATCGGGGACAGGTTGATCCACGACCTGTGTCGTCATCAACGAGATCGCATCGAAGACGAGATCGCCGATATCACGGCGATGACCGGAATCGACCGCTAGCCTGCGGTACTCGGACGTGAGCCCGGTGGCAGTGTCGACGAGCAGGGCGGCGCCGACGCCGGAGGCGCCGACGGAGATCCCTAGCGACGTGGGCATTGTTCACCTCTCGTGCGTGACCGGCGACCGGGGCGGCAAGGTTCGCTCGCTGCACATGGTCACCGTATGATCACGCTCTCGGTTTCCGTTATTGAACCGTAACATATGGGCCCTTCTGTTCGCTCTCCGCGTGTCAGCACACGCAGCCCTTGAGCGCTGGCACTCGCGTGTATAGAGTGCTAGTTGACACCGAGCGTCGGCCCGGCACCCGCGACGACGGGACTGCGCGCGGAGTCACTCTGGTGACTGAACAAAACCGAGTTCGAGGACAACGAGAGCCTCGGACCCAAATACCCCTGAAAGTGGAGGGCGCATCGTGGCGAGCGTGAACATCAAGCCGCTCGAGGACAAGATCCTCGTCCAGGCCAACGAGGCCGAGACGACGACTGCCTCCGGCCTGGT
Source organism: Rhodococcus sp. NPDC060086 (assembly GCF_042730275.1). Lineage (NCBI taxonomy): Bacteria > Bacillati > Actinomycetota > Actinomycetes > Mycobacteriales > Nocardiaceae > Rhodococcus > Rhodococcus sp. NPDC060086. The sequence goes on along the minus strand of NZ_JBHWWZ010000038.1, from coordinate 5,626 downwards.
CATTCCTGATACGGCGAAGGAAAAGCCCCAGGAGGGCACCGTCGTCGCTGTCGGCCCCGGCCGCTGGGACGAAGATGGCGACAAGCGCATCCCGCTGGACGTCAAGGAAGGCGACGTCGTCATCTACAGCAAGTACGGCGGAACCGAGATCAAGTACGCCGGCGAGGAGTACTTGATCCTCTCGGCCCGCGACGTTCTGGCTGTCGTCGCCAAGTAGGCCGCAACAGTTCCGCCCCGGAGTTCCATAACGGACCCGGGGCGGAATCCGTTGGGGATCATCCGAACCCAGGAGTAGTCGGAGAACATGTCCAAGCAAATCGAGTTCAACGAAACCGCGCGCCGCGCTCTCGAGCGCGGCGTCGACCAGCTCGCCGACGCCGTCAAGGTCACCCTCGGCCCCCGTGGGCGGCATGTGGTGCTCGCCAAGGCGTTCGGCGGCCCCACTGTGACCAACGACGGCGTGAGCATCGCCCGCGAGATCGAGCTGGAAGATCCGTTCGAGAACCTCGGGGCTCAGCTCGTCAAGAGTGTCGCCACCAAGACCAACGACGTCGCAGGCGACGGCACGACTACCGCGACGATTCTGGCTCAGGCGCTCGTCAAGGCCGGCCTGAAGAACGTTGCCGCGGGTGCCAACCCCATCTCGCTCGGCGTGGGAATTGCCCAGGGTGTCGAGAAGGTCTCCGAGGCGCTTCTCGCTGCCGCGACTCCCGTCGAAGGAAAGAAGGCGATCGCGCAGGTCGCTACCGTCTCCTCGCGCGACGCCGTGATCGGCGAGATGGTGGGCGAAGCACTCACCATCGTCGGTAAGAACGGTGTGGTCACGGTCGAGGAGTCCTCGACCCTGAGCACCGAACTCGTCGTCACCGAGGGAGTTCAGTTCGACAAGGGTTTCCTGTCGCCGTACTTCATCACCGACGTCGATACTCAGGAAGCAGTCCTCGAGGATGCTCTCGTGCTGCTGTACCGCGAGAAGATCAGCGCGCTGCCCGACTTCCTGCCGTTGCTCGAGAAGATTGCCGAATCGGGTAAGCCGGTCCTCCTCATCGCCGAGGACATCGAGGGCGAGCCGCTCTCGACGCTGGTGATCAACTCGATCCGAAAGACCCTCAAGGCTGTCGCGGTGAAGGCCCCGTTCTTCGGCGACCGTCGGAAGGCGTTCCTCGACGACCTCGCGGTCGTGACCGCCGGTACCGTGATCAACTCCGACATCGGTCTGTCGTTGAAGGAAGCCGGACTCGATCTGCTCGGATCGGCCCGTCGCGTCGTGGTGACGAAGGACAACACCACGATCGTCGACGGTGCAGGCACCGCCGAGGACATCGAGAACCGCGCAGCTCAGCTCCGTCGCGAGATCGAGAACACCGATTCCGACTGGGATCGCGAGAAGCTCGAGGAGCGTCTTGCCAAGCTCTCGGGTGGAATCGCCGTCATTCAGGTCGGCGCTGCCACCGAGACCGATCTGAAGGAACGCAAGTTCCGGGTCGAAGATGCGGTCAATGCCGCGAAGGCTGCCGTCGAGGAGGGCATCGTGCCCGGCGGTGGTTCTGCGCTGGTGCAGGCCTCGTTGGCGCTTGTCGAGCTCGAGGATTCGTTGTCCGGCGACGAGGCCACCGGTGTCGCAGTACTGCGGACCGCGCTCACCGCACCGCTGTACTGGATCGCTTCGAACGCCGGGCTCGATGGTGCTGTCGTGGTGAACAAGGTGTCCGAGGCACCCAAGGGTCACGGATTCAACGCGGCCACGCTCACCTACGGTGACCTGATCGCCGACGGTGTCGTCGACCCGGTGAAGGTGACCCGTTCCGCGGTTGTCAACGCTGCCTCTGTGGCACGGATGATTCTGACCACGGAGAGCGCAATCGTGGAGAAGCCCGAGCCTGTCGAGGGCGAAGGCCACGGGCACGGACACGCCCACTAGATATCGCAGGCCCCTCGGACAGCTCCGAGTGGCCACGATGCACGAAGCCCCGCACGGATTTCTCCGTGCGGGGCTTCGTCGTAGATCGATGCCGTCCATCTCGGTGTCGGCTGTCATCCCTGCAGTGGGGGCGGGGGACCGCTGGTCACACCGCAACCTTGCGGCGATGATGTCGCGTGTACAGCTCACGCTCGCTCTCGGACATTCCGCCCCAGATGCCGTACGGCTCGGCGACACGGAGTGCGTGCTCGCGGCACTGGATGAGGACGGGGCAGCTCTGGCACAGCTCCTTGGCCCGGTTCTCGCGCTGGCTGCGGGCACGTCCGCGCTCGCCGTCCGGGTGGAAGAACACTGAAGAGTCCGCGCCTCGGCAGGTGCCGTGCATCTGCCAGTCCCAGAGGTCAGTGTTCGGACCGGGCAGGGTGTGAGGTGCGGGCATGTGCACTCCTTCGCAGCGTGCTCGCCTCGAAGAGGCGAGCGGACCATCGTTCGGAAAGTCATCCTTCCGAGCCGGATCCAACTATCTCCGGCTCTCCTACCGTAAAAGTATTACCGATTGGCCGTCAATGCCTTCGCTCAGTGGGATAGTCCATAACGAAAATGGAAAGAATTAACGTCGGAAATATTTACATTGGTGGGTGAACATGATTGCAGTCGAGTGTTTCGCAGGTGGCGGAGGTCTGTGATTGCGCCGTGATGTGCTGTATTAACGGCCGTTGAGCTGGTCTTATGTACAGATGGTGGTGGAGTGGATGCTGAGCGATCCGACCATGGATCTGCCGAGTAATGTTCGGCGAACATACATGCAACATGTATGCAATTAACCATTTGTTCAACTGGGTGTCGGTCCCGGAGCTGGGGAATTGTCTGAATCCATTGTTTGGGAATTGTTGCGCTCGGAGTGCGAATTCTCGAATCTCCCGGAATGGGAGACTTTGCAGCGCCAGTGCAATGATTCTTCCTATGTCGATCCTCAGCAACTCGGAATTCGAAATCGATACAGCGCCCCCGGCCGCGGCGTCGTCGTTGCGTGCAGCAGCCTTCGGCAGGTCTCCCGCGAGCGTGCGGGTGGGGGCGGTTCCTTCGCGTGACGGGAGCGCCGCACAGGGGCTCGAGGAGCGCTGGTTGCACGCGGTCGCGTTAGGAGGGCAGGGGCGATACAGCGCTGCCCGGGCACAACTGGCCGAGGTGCGGCGCTCGGGCTCGCGAGGGGTATGGGTGTCGCTGGCCGAGAGCACCGAAGCATCGTTGCTGCGCCAACTCGGGTGGCACCGCGTGGCTGCCGTGCACGACGGCCGTGCACTGGCCGCAGTCGCAGGAATGGACTCCGTAGACCGCACCGCCGACCTGAGGGCGCGACTCGTCGAGGCGCGCTGCGACGCATTGACCGGTCTGGCGGCCGACGCGCTCGGTCGCGGAAGGCTTGCACAGGCGCGCAGGTTGCTCGAGCGGTGCGCCGATCTTCTCGTCGTGTCTCGTTCGGGTGACGTGTCTCGTTCGGGTGATGGCGAGCTGCAAGGTGAAGGCGGTTTGCTGCGTCAGCGGATCCGGCTCTCGTGGGTCACTGCGGAGACGGCCCTCGCGTCCGGCGATTTCGAGACCGCGCGCATGTTCGCGACCCGTGGTGCGGCGGACTCCGAAAGGTTTGGGTCGGTGCGCCATCAGGTGAAATCCGACCTGCTCAGGGCTGCCGCGCTCACCGACGGCGCAGACCGGGCCCCGGCGCTCGGGCTTGCGGCCGATGTATGTGATCGGGCTGCTGCTCACGGGTTGATTCCGCTGCGGTGGGCGGCGTCGATGCTGCTCGTCGGGCTGGGGGCAGGCGTCGATGCGGAGCGAGTGCGTAACGAATGCGCTACGGCAGTGGAGCACGGTGGTGGGCGCTTCGCAACGATCCGACCATAGTTCGGTGCCCGGATGCGACGGTTCGTCATGGGGTGTCGTTACTCTGGAGGAGTTCCACGCCAGGTGGAAGCACACCCGGTTGGGGGACCGTGCCACTTGTAACGCCAGGACTTGCGCATTCGATGACTGTTATGGGTGAGGAGTTGGGCTCCGCCGTTGCTGCGGCTGCGCAGGGCGATCGGGCTGCTCTCGCTCGAGTACTAGCAAGTATTCGGCCACTCGTGGTCCGGTATTGCCGGGCGCGGGTCGGATCTGCCGAGCGCGGACAGCTTTCGGCAGATGATGTGGCGCAGGAGGTGTGCTTGGCGGTGATGACGGCGTTGCCCCGTTACCAGGATCAAGGACGTCCTTTCATGGCATTCGTGTACGGCATTGCCGCACACAAAGTCGCCGATGCGCACCGAAACTCTGCACGTAACCGTGCGGACCCGGTGGCCGATGTACCCGAGGTGATGTCGCTCGACGACAGTCCCGAGGAACACGCGTTGAACTCGGAAGCGAGTCGGCAGATGAAAGAGCTGCTCGGCACGCTTCCCGAGAAGCAGCGCGAAATCCTCATCATGCGTCTGGTCATGGGGATGTCGGCCGAAGAGACGGCGTCTGCACTTGGGAGTACTGCAGGTGCGATCCGTGTGGCCCAGCACCGGGCCATCGCGAAACTCAAGAAGGAAGTGACGAGAGCAGGTGAGAGGAATGGGTAGGAGGCGCGGCGCGGGGCACGGCATATCCGACGATTTTCCCGACGACGGCACCCCCGTGGACATCGCGTCGGTACGGCGCGATGATGCCCTCATCGATGCGATCTCGGGCGACGGTCCTGTGGAGACACGATCGGCCGAAGAATACGAACTCGCCACGATGCTCGCCGGATGGCGCGCAGAGATCCTGGCGGAGCCGCTACCTGTCGGCCCCGATTTCGACGAGGTCGTCGCGGCGGTCAACCGTGAGCTCGGTGCCCGCGAGGCTCTGGCGGCGCAACCGCCCACACGTTCCAAGGGGCAGCTTCGACTCATCCGACCCCTTGCCGGGGCCGCCGCGCTCATCGCAGCTGCCATCGGCGGTGCTGCCACGGTCTCGTACAGCGCAGAACCGGGCGACGCTCTCTGGGGCGTCAAAGAAGTGGTGTTCAGCGAGCAGGCCGAGTCGACGATGGCGCGGATCGACACCAGTTCGACTCTGCAGAGGGCAGAGGAGCTCATCGCAGAAGGCCAGACCGAGGCCGCGACCGAACTGCTCCGATCCGCAGAGGTCCGTTCAACGGGAGTCACGAACGCGGGGCAGCGCAACGAACTCGGCGATTGGCTGCAGCGGCTCACCGAAGAGATGAACCGCATCGTGCCGACCCTGCCGGGACCGCTCGTTCCGGGCGTGCCACTGCCGCCTGGGCCCGGAGCCGCAGCAGTCCCACAGGTGCAGCCGAGCACCCCGGGCGCACCGCCGCAGTCGGCCACGCCGCAGCCGCCCGTCGAATCGACGCCGAATCCGGGGTCGACCGTCGACCCGACGATCTTGAATGCGCCTACGTCGCCGGTGGAGACAACCTCCCCGACCGTGCCGCCGACCTCCGATACATCGACTCCGGGTGAGTCGACCGGCACGACTCAACCCGCTCCGACGACCACGGTGTCCGTGCCGGACCCGAGTACTTCGACTGCGTCGGACACGCAGGGATCGAACACCGGACAGCAGTCCTCGTCTCCGGACGTGAGGATGGATGAGACGACGTCCGGCGGCGCCTGACGTCAGGCCGGCAAACAGTCGGACTACAGCAACAAGGCCCGGCAGCACACGCTGCCGGGC
>NZ_JBHWWZ010000037.1:0-48625 GCF_042730275.1 Rhodococcus sp. NPDC060086 | reverse complement strand
GGATCCGAACGGATCCTGCGCCCCACAGTCGATGTCCCTCAGTTCGCGGATCGGCCACTCGGCCGACGGCGGGAGCCACGAAACCGCGCGGATCCGATCACCGGGTAAGCTGACGGCCGACGTCATCCACCAGCCGAAGGACACCGCACACCGACATGGAACTGTTCCTGGACATCCTGCTGATCGCCACCAGCCTCCTGCTGATCCTGCTGGTGCTGCTGCACCGCGCCAAGGGCGGCGGCCTGTCGAGCCTGTTCGGCGGCGGAGTCCAGTCGAGCCTGTCCGGTTCGACCGTCGCGGAGAAGAACCTCGACCGGGTGACCCTGTTCGTCGGCATCATCTGGGTCGTCTCGATCCTCGGCATCGGGCTGCAGATCAAGTTCAGCTGACGCTGTAGCGGTCGCGGAGCGGCCACCGGCCCCGGATACTGGGCGCATGACCGACACCGCTCCGGCCTCGGCCACAGAACCTCTTCGCGACGACATCCGACTTCTCGGCGGCATGCTCGGCACCGTCGTCCGAGAACACGCGGGCGACGAGATCTTCGATCTCGTCGAAGCTGCGCGTGTCGCCAGTTTCCAGATCCGGCGTTCCGAGCTGGAACGTCCCGAGCTGGCCGCGCGCCTCGCCGCTGTCCCCACCGCCGATGCCATCCCGGTGGTGCGCGCGTTCAGTCACTTCGCACTGCTGGCGAACCTTGCCGAAGACCTTCACCGCGAACGGCGCCGCGCCGTCCACGTGCACGCAGGCGACCCGTCGCCGGACAGCTCGCTCGCCGCGACCTACGCACGACTCGACGCGGCCTCTCTAGACCCCGACACCGTCGCTGATGCACTGGCCGCCGCGCTCGTCGCTCCCGTCGTCACCGCGCATCCCACCGAAACCCGCCGACGCACCGTCTTCGACGTGCAGACCGCCGTCACCGATCTCATGCGTCGCCGCGAGTACACCGTCGACCCGCACGCTCGTGAGGCGCTCGAGAAAGATCTGCACCGCCAGATCCTGACGTTGTGGCAGACAGCGTTGATCCGGCTGTCCCGGCTACGGATCAGCGACGAGATCGAGAACGGCCTGCGGTACTACGAACTCGCGCTGTTCGACGTCGTCCCCGAACTCAACACCGAGGTCCGCCGCGAACTGCGACGCCGCTGGCCCGATGCCGCGATCCTCACCCAACCGCTCGTACGACCCGGGTCGTGGATCGGCGGCGACCGTGACGGCAACCCCAACGTCGACGCCGACGTCGTGGCGACGGCCTGCGACCGGGCGAGCGCCACGGCCCTGCGCCACCACCTCGGTGAACTCGCCGCGCTCGAACGCGAACTGTCGATGTCCGAGCGGATCACCCCGGTCTCCGGACACCTGCGAGCGCTCGCGGACGGCTCCGGCGACGACGACCCCGCCCACCGCGACGAACCGTACCGACGCGCGATTCACGGCATTCGCGGCCGCCTCTCCGCGACCGCGGCGCGCCTACACCCTGGAATCGAACTGGAGGACACCGTCGACGACGGGCGCGCGGGCTACGAGACACCGGCTCAGCTGCTCGCCGACCTCGGAGTCCTCGACGCATCACTGCGCGGCGCAGGCAGTGCTGTGATCGCCGACGACCGCCTCGTCCGGCTCCGCGGCGCCGTCGAGGTGTACGGGTTCCACCTCGCCCCGCTGGACCTGCGCCAGAACTCGGAGGTCCACGAACGCGTCGTCGCCGAACTGCTCGCCTGGGCAGGCGTGACCGACCGCTACCGGGAACTCGACGAGGACGCCCGGGTTGCGCTGCTCGGCGCGGAACTGCGTGTCCGACGTCCGCTGACCACTCCGCGGGCACACCTCACCGAGGAAACCTCGAAGGAACTCGCCATCCTGCGTGCCGCCGCAGCGTCGGTGCGCCGCATCGGTCCCGCGGCGATCGAGCACTACATCATCAGCATGTGTACGTCCGTATCGGACCTGCTCGAAGTGGAGGTGCTACTCAAGGAAGTCGGCCTGCTCGACCTCGACGCCGGCTATCCGCGATGCACCGTGCAGGTCATTCCGCTGTTCGAAACGATCGAGGACCTGCGTGGGGGTGCAGCGACCCTCACCGCGGCGCTCGCCGTCCCCGAGTTTCGCAGTCTCGTCGACGCCCACGACGGCGTGCAGGAGGTGATGCTCGGCTATTCGGACTCGAACAAGGACGGCGGCTATCTTGCCGCGAACTGGGCGCTGTACCGGGCCGAACTCGACCTGGTGGACGCGGCCCGCGCCACCGGGATCCGGCTACGACTGTTCCACGGCCGGGGCGGCACCGTCGGCCGCGGCGGCGGACCGAGCTACGACGCGATCCTCGCGCAGCCACCGGGTGCGGTGAACGGTTCGCTGCGGCTGACCGAACAGGGTGAGGTGATCTCTGCGAAGTACCGCGATCCGATCCTGGCCCGCCGCAATCTCGAGGCGCTCGTCGCGGCCACACTCGAATCCACACTCCTCGATGTCGAAGGTCTCGGCACCGACGCACCCGCGGCGTACCAGGTCTTCGACGAGCTGGCCGACCTCGCATACCGCACCTACCGTGATCTGGTGCACGACACCCCGGGCTTCGTCGAGTACTTCACCACCTCGACACCCGTCGCGGAGATCGGTGATCTGAACATCGGGAGCCGCCCGGCCTCTCGCAAACCGACGACAGCGATCGCCGACCTGCGTGCCATCCCGTGGGTGCTGGCCTGGACCCAGTCCCGCGTGATGCTGCCGGGCTGGTACGGCACGGGCAGCGCCGTCACCGAATGGATCGGCGACGACCCCGACCGGCTCGCGACGCTGCAGGATCTCTACCGCCGGTGGCCGTTCTTCCGGTCCGTGCTGTCGAACATGGCGCAGGTCATGGCCAAATCCGATCTGGGGCTGGCGGCCCGCTACTCGGAACTCGTGGAGGACGAAGCGCTGCGGGAGCGAGTGTTCGGCCGGATCGTCGCCGAACACGAACGCACCGTGCGGATGTACCTGCAGATCACCGGATACGACTCCTTGGTCGCCGACAATCCGGCGTTGGAACGGTCGTTGCACAACAGATTCCCGTATCTCGAACCGCTCAACCACCTGCAAGTCGAGTTGTTGCGTCGATACCGTGGTGGTGAGGACACCGATCAGGTGAGGCGCGGTATCCAGCTCACCATGAACGGACTGGCCACCGCACTGCGCAACAGCGGCTGAGTCACCCGCAGAAAGTTCCTCGCGCGGTGTGTCGATTCGAGGCGGGTCCGATCGTCGTCATCATGTACGGCAACCCGGCCGCACATTCCCACACAGGAGATCAGCCGTGAAGTACATGTTGATGATCTACGCAAATACCGGCTCCGGCATCGAGCCCACCTGCGACTTCGAGGACTGGCAACGATACGACAAGGAATTGAAGGAGTCGGGCGTCTTCGTCTCCGGGCATGCTCTCGACGACCTCGTCACGGCAACCTCCGTCCAGGTCGACGCCGACGGCCAACGCAGTATCACCGATGGTCCGTTCGCGGAAAGTCGTGAAGTTCTCGGCGGATACGACGTCATCGACGTCCCGGATCTCGACGTTGCACTCGAATGGGCGGCACGCTGCCCGGGGGCGCGTGACGGCGGCCGGGTCGTCGTGCGACCCATCGCCGAATTCGGGGCGTAGAGCCGTGACCGACCCGGGCACCTCCGCCGACACCGCGCTGCGGGTCGAGGCGGTGTTCCGGGAGGAACACGGACGGCTGCTCGCGGCGCTCGTCCACCGGTTCGGCGACCTCGATCTCGCTGAGGAAGTCGCCTCGGAAGCCGTCGAATCGGCGCTGAGGCACTGGCCGGTGGACGGTGTCCCGGACCGGCCCGGCGCGTGGCTGCTCACCACCGCGCGCCGGCGCGCGGTGGATCGCCTGCGACGCGACCGCACCTACGCCGCTCGACTGGCGATCCTCGCGGTGGAGTCCGAACGATCCGAACCCGGTCCGATCCCGGCCGGGGGCGACCTGCCCGACGACCGGCTCGAACTCTTCTTCGCGTGCGCGCACCCGGCGTTGTCGCCGGACGACCGCATCGCGCTGATCCTGCGGTGCCTCGCCGGACTGAGCACCGGTGAGGTCGCCCGAGCCTTCCTGGTCCCGCACAAGACGATGGCACAGCGGATCGTGCGGGCGAAGAACAAGATTCGTGGTGCGCGGATCCCGTTCCGTGTGCCGCGGCCCGACGAATTGCCCGAGCGGCTGCCGGTGGTGCTCGGTGCGGTGTACTCGATCTTCACCGAGGGCTACGCCGCGAGCGCCGGCGACACTCTGCTGCGTCTCGACCTCGCGGAGGAAGCGATCCGCCTCGCCCGGATCCTGCACCGGCTGATGCCCTCGGAACGTGAGGCGGCCGGGCTACTCGCACTGATGCTGCTGATCCACGCGCGGCGCGCGGCACGCACCGACTCTTCGGGGGCGATGGTGCTGCTCGCGGACCAGGACCGCACCCGATGGGACAGGCCGATGATCGACGAAGGCCTTGGGCTCGTGGCCGGTGCGTTGATGGGCGGCCGACCCGGGCCCTACGCCGTGCAGGCCGCGATCGCGGCGGTACACGACGAATCGGACCGAGCCGACGACACCGACTGGCCGCAGATCGTCGCGCTCTACGACGTGCTGTGTGCGCTGATGCCGTCACCGATCGTCGCGTTGAACCGCGCGGTGGCCGTCGCGATGCGGGACGGTCCCGCTGCGGGACTCATCCTGCTCGAGGATCTGGCCGACGAACCGAGATTGCGTGATCACCATCCGTACGCCGCGGCTCGTGCCGAATTGCTGCACCGACTCGGTCGCCACGTCGAGGCCGCCGAGTTGTACCGGCGCGCGCTGGATCTCGCCGGTAGCGCGCCGGAGCGTCGGTACCTGGAGATGAAGCTCGGCGAGATCACCGCGCAGTGACGTCCCCGTAGTCGTGTCTCGGTCGCGATGTCCCAGTGGTCACCGGTACTCGTCGACGAGATCCGGATATTCGTCCCACTGCGGAAGCCGGGACCCGAGCAGAGTGGCCTCGAGCCGGTCCAGATAATACTGCCAGCCCGGACCGATCTCCCCGGCCTGGGATCGTGGCACATGCCGATGGGAGAACTCGACGGTGGTGACCTGACCGACCGCATGCAAACTCACTTCGAGCAACCACCCGTCGATGTCGACGACGAACCCCGTCGGGGGAGTGCAGCGCACGACCCGTACATCGGTGGTTGCGCTGTCGTGCTGGTCGGTCATCGTCAGCCGGATCCATCCCGTCGTGGGATCGCCGGTGTAGGAGCCGTACCAGTGCAACAGGGATTCCGGGTCGGTCAGGGCGGTCCACACCTCACCGAGCGAGCGGACGACGGCCCGCTGGTACTGCAACGTCACCAGGTTCGATCCGTCGGGGCAATCCCGCTCGGGCCGCACTACTCCGGGGAATGTCGTCGGGATGCTCATCGTGACGCTCCTCTCCCACGTGTCGCATGTCGTACTCACCCATTGTCGCGCAGTGCATCAAGGTTCCGGTGACGTATTCGGCGGGGGAGGGAACCGTTCGGGCTTTCGCCGCGTCGAACTTGACGAGAGGGAAATCTCGCGGCGAGAGGCCGCGGCAACCACGTGAGGAGACTGCCGCATGGATCCACGAACGGCGCGATGCGTACCGACCAGATCGCCACTGAGGGCACTGCGCGCGACGAGCAGTCCGCGTTCGCTGACGCGGATGCGCTGCGTGCATGTGGCAGAAGCTACGCCGCAGCCGCGGTCGGGTCAGGACGACACGGATCGGAACGGGCCGGAGGAGTAGTGACCGGTGCGGGGCGAGCGCGGTGGGTCGGCGGAACGGGAACACCGTGACGAATGCGGGTGGCGGCGTCCACACCCGCGAAGAAGTTGCGCACATTCGAGATCATCGGATGGATCCGCATGGAACTGGCCTCCTTGATGGTCCTGACCGCTGTCACGCTCTGAGCACACCAGTGTCGGCACGCCGACAACAGTGGCAGTCACGTCATGTATCGGTAAGATCTGGTCATGTCGCATGTGGTGGCTCTTCCGGTGTACGACGGAATGACTCTGCTCGAATACGGCGCTGTGGTCGAAGCCCTGGGGTTTCGGTGGCCCGAGTTGCCCGAGCTCGGCTACGAGCTGCGTACCTGCGGTCCACAGACGGGCGTGACCACGATCAGCGGCGCCACCCTCGTCCCTCGATACCCGATCGGCGCGATCGCCGCCGCCGACACCGTCGTCGTGACGGGCGTCCGCGATCCCTATCGCGATCGCTGTGCGGAGTGGGCGGATCTGCTCCGCGCGGCCGCGACACGCGGCGCCCGCATGGTGTCGGTCTGCACCGGTGCATTCGCCTTCGCCGAGGCCGGACTCCTCGACGGTCGCCGGGCCACGACCCACTGGCGGCACGAGCACCTCATGAGGTCCGCATTTCCGGCTGTCGACCTGAATATCGCGGCCATCGTCGTGCGCGACGGGAATTTTCTCACCAGCGCCGGAGCATCCGCGGGCCTCGACCTCAGCATCGCCCTCATTCGCGACGACCACGGGGTCGAGCGGGCCAACGACGTCGCCAGGCGGCTGGTCGTGACACCGCATCGCCACGCGGACCAGTCCCAATTCGTCGACGTCGACCGGATCCAGGTGCGCGCCGACCCCGCCTTCACTCGCATGCTCGGCGCGGTCGGCGACGACGTCTGCCGCTCGTGGACGGTCCAGGAACTTGCCGACGAAGCGAACGTATCGCCGCGCACGCTACACCGGAGGTTCCGGGCATACACCGGGTTCTCGCCGTTGGACTGGCTTGTCCGGCAGCGTATTCGCACGGCCATGTCGTTGCTCGAACGCACCGACCGGCCGATCGAGGCAATCGGCCGCGCAACCGGATTCGATGCCGCCGAAACCTTCCGATACCACTTCCGGCGTATTGCCGGTACCAGTCCGCGTGACTACCGCATGAGCTTCCGCGGAGCGTAGAACCGGCCGGAGAATCAGGACTTCGGAAGGTCCGCTGCCGCAGCAGGGTCGACGAACCACACCGTCCGCTCACGACCCCGCGCGCCCGCGGCCGGAATCTCGTGCGGATCGGCACCACCGACCGCGGCGGCCACCGCCTCGGCCTTGGCTTCACCGGTGACGAGCAACCACACCTGCCGCGACCGCCGCACCGCCGGCAATGTCAACGTCACCCGTGCCGGCGGAGGCTTCGGGGAATCGTCGAGGCCGACTACGAACTCGTCGCCTTCGCGCACCGCATCCGTGTGTGGGAACAACGAATTGACGTGCCCTTCACCGCCCATACCGAGCAGGTGCACATCGAAGATGGGGACGGTGCCGTCGGGGGAGTGCTGCGCGAGCATCTTCGCGTACCGGGCAGCGGACTCCTGGGGGGTGGTGCACCCGTCTTCACCGAGTGCGGGCATCGCGTGAATACGGGCAGGGTCGATCGGCACCAGATCGAGCAGGGCCGCACGGGCCTGCACCTCGTTGCGGTCGGAGTGGCCGGACGGCAGGAACCGCTCGTCGCCGAAGAACACGTTCACTGCCGACCAGTCGATTCCGCCCTGGGCTCGGCGGACATGCTCGAGCACCGCAATGCCGGTACCCCCGCCGGTCAGGACCACCGATGCCTGCACGCGCTCGCTCTGCGCGGCAACGATCGCCTCGACCAACTTCGACGCAGCAGCTTTCGCGACCGCGTCGGCATCGGCGAACTTCGCGACTTCCACGGGACCGAACTCAGACATATTCCACCTTCGACAGTTCGGCCAGCGCGGCCTCGTAGATTTCGTCGGGATCGAGACGTCGCAGTTCCTCTGCGAGACATTCGGCAGAGTCGCGGCGTGCCAGAGTGATCAGCGCGTCGGGCTTGTCGGTGCGCTGCAACGTCGCCACGCGACCGTCCTGCGGGCGATCGAGCACGATCGTCTGGGTTTCGGTGTGCAGCTCGACACGAAGTTCACCCACCGCGCGCTGCACCGGGCAGTCGAGCCGGCTCGCGAGCCATCCGGCCAGAAGATCGATCGCGACCTCCCCGTGCAGGCCGGACACCTTGGCCGAGAGCACCTTCTCGTGGGGCGGCTGGTCCAACGCGGCGACGAGCAGCGCACGCCAATACGTGATCCGGGCCCACGCCAGGTCGGTGTCGCCGGGCTTGTACCCGGTCAGCCGTCCCACGATGTCGGAGCGCGGATCGATCGCGTTGGTGGCGTCGGTGATGCGCCGCACCGCGAGTTTCCCGACCGGATCCCGGGCCGGCACGGCAGGGGCCTGATTCGGCCACCACACGACCACCGGGGTATCCGGAAGCAGGAACGGAACCACGACCGACTCCTGATGGTCGCCGAGCTCACCGTGCAACGCCAGGATCAGCACCTCGGATGCACCGGCCTCGCCGGCGACCCGGATCTCCGCATCGAGGCGCGGCGGGCCGTCGGCACGTCCCCGGCCGATTACGATGACGCGACACGGATGTTCGCGGGATGCGTCGGTCGCCGCGGAAATCGACGCCTCGAGACGTCGTGCGTCTCCGGCACACACGATCAACGTCAGCACGCGGCCCTGGGTGACGACGCCACCCGTGCGCCGCAATTCCACGATCTTCTTGCTGACATCCACCGCGGAGGTGTCGCGCAACTGGACTCTCACGGTCGCCTCCATTCGCGGCCGGATCGGCGCAGCATCTCGTCGCCGCTCGCCGGACCCCACGTGCCCGACTCGTATCCTTCGGGACGGCCCGACTCCGCCCAATGCTCGAGCACCGGATCGAGGATCCGCCAGGACAATTCGACTTCCTCGTCCACCGGGAACAGTGACGGCTCGCCGAGCAGTACATCCAGCAGCAACCGCTCGTAGGCCTCGGGGGACGACACCGTGAAGGCCTGGCCGTAGCTGAAGTCCATGTTCACATCCCGCACCTCCATCTCGGAGCCGGGCACCTTGGAACCGAAACGCATCGTGACACCTTCGTCGGGCTGGACCCGGATGACGAGGGCGTTCTGCCCGAGTTCCTCCGTCATGGTGGTGTCGAACGGCAGATGCGGTGCGCGCTTGAACACCACCGCGATCTCGGTGACACGCCGACCGAGCCGTTTGCCCGTGCGAAGATAGAACGGCACACCCGCCCACCGGCGAGTGTCGACCTCGAGGGTGATCGCGGCGTAGGTCTCCGTCGTCGAATCCGTCGCGAAGCCCTTCTCCTCGAGCAACCCCACGACCGGTTCGCCGCCCTGCCAGCCCGCGGTGTACTGGCCGCGTGCGGTGGTCTCGTCGAGCGGCTCGGCGAGACGGGTCGCGGAAAGAACCTTGATCCTCTCGGCGCGCAGCTGAGACGGCGCGAAGCTGACGGGTTCCTCCATCGCGGTGAAGGCCAGCAACTGCAGCAGGTGGTTCTGGATGACATCGCGGGCTGCGCCGATCCCGTCGTAGTACCCCGCGCGGCCCCCGAGACCGATGTCCTCGGCCATCGTGATCTGTACGTGGTCGACGTAGTGGGCGTTCCAGATCGGATCGAACAGCTGGTTCGCGAAACGCAGCGCCAGGATGTTCTGCACCGTTTCCTTACCGAGGTAGTGGTCGATGCGGAACACCGAATCCTCGGAGAAGACCTCGCCGACGACGGAGTTGAGGTCGCGGGCACTTTCCTCGTCGTGCCCGAACGGCTTCTCGATCACCACACGACTCCATGCGCCGTTCTGCGGTTCGGCGAGCCCGGAGCGGGACAGCTGCCCGCACACCACGGGGAACGCGGCGGGCGGCACCGACAGGTAGAACGCGTGGTTTCCGCCGGTGCCGCGTTCACGGTCGAGTTTCTCGAGCGTGGCCGTCAACTCCTCGAAGGCGCGGTCGTCGTCGAACGAGCCCTGCACGAAACGGATTCCTTCGGCGAGGCGCTGCCAGACTTCTTCACGGAACGGGGTGCGCGAATGGTCGCGCACCGCATCGTGAACGACCTGGCCGAAGTCCTCGTCGACCCAGTCCCGCCGCGCGAAGCCGACCAATGCGAATCCGGGCGGCAGCAGACCTCGATTGGCCAGGTCGTAGACCGCGGGCATCAGCTTCCGACGGGCCAGGTCGCCGGTGACACCGAAGATCACCAGCGCACACGGCCCGGCAATGCGGGGAAGTCGACGGTCTCTGCTGTCTCGCAGCGGGTTGACCCACGCCGCCGCGCCGGATTCGCGCACGCTCAGCCCTCCGCGCCCGGTGCGTGGGCCGTCAACTGCTCGGAGGTGGCCGTCAGCAGCTCGTTCCACGACACCTCGAACTTCTCGACGCCCTCGTCCTCGAGCTTGCGGAAGACGTCGGGCAGATCGACACCGATCTTGGTGAGCGCATCGAAGACCTGCTGGGCGGCCGCAACAGTGCCGGTGACGGTGTCGCCGGTGATCTCACCGTGGTCGGCGACGGCCTCGAGCGTCTTCTCCGGCATGGTGTTGACCGTGTTCGGTGCGACCAACTCCGTGACGTACAGGGTGTCGGGGTAGTCGGGGTTCTTCACACCCGTCGACGCCCACAGCGCCCGCTGCGGGTGGGCACCGGCGGCGTCGAGCGAGGCGAAGCGCGCGCCACCTTCGAACGCCGCGCGGTACGCCGCGTAGGCGAGGCGAGCGTTGGCCAGCGCGGCCTTGCCGCGCAGGGCGAGTGCGGCGTCGGTGCCGATCTCCTCGAGCCGCGGATCGATCTCGGTGTCGACGCGCGAGACGAAGAAGGATGCCACCGACCGGATCTGCGACAGGTCGTGACCGGCGGCCTTGGCTGCGGTGAGGCCGTCGAGGTAGGCGTCGATCACGCGCTCGTAGCGGTCCACCGAGAAGATCAGCGTCACGTTCACGCTGATGCCTTCACCGATCACCCGGGCGATGGCAGGCAGGCCCGCCACCGTCGCGGGGATCTTGATGAACAGGTTCGGGCGGTCGACGATCTTCCACAGCTCGAGCGCCTGCTCGACCGTCTCGTCGGTCTTGTGCGCCAGGCGCGGATCGACCTCGATGGACACGCGGCCGTCGAGACCACCCGACGCCTCGAAGACCGGGGCGAGCACGTCGCACGCGGCGCGCACGTCGTCGGTGGTGGCAGCGAGGATCGCGGCGTCGACGTCGGCGCCCGAGGCCGCGAGTTCGCGGATCTGCGCGTCGTACGCGTGGCCCTTCGACAGCGCCGCCTGGAAGATCGACGGGTTCGTCGTCACACCGACGATGCTGCGGGTCGCGACGAGTTCGGCGAGGTTGCCGGACTCGATCCGCTCACGCGACAGGTCGTCGAGCCACACCGACACACCTTCGGCGGACAGCTGCGCAAGCGTTTCGTTCTGGGTAGAAGTCTGCTGAGTCATCGAGGTCATCCCTTCACACGGGTCAGCGAGCGGCGGGCAGCGTCGACGACGGCCTCGGCGGTGATGCCGAACTCGCGGTACAGAGTCTTGTAATCGGCGGAGGCGCCGTAATGTTCGATCGAGACCGGCTCACCGGCATCACCGAGCAGCCGGTACCAGGGCATCGCCAGGCCTGCCTCGACCGAGACGCGGGCCTTGACCGACGGGGGCAGCACCTCGTCGCGGTAGGCCTGATCCTGCTCGAAGAACCACTCGAGCACCGGCACCGACACGACCCGTGTCGGGACACCGTCTGCCTCGAGCGTGTCGCGTGCGGAGACGGCGAGCTCGACCTCGGAACCGGTGGCGAGCAGCACGACCTCGGGGGTGCCGGTGGATGCCTCGACGAGGACGTACGCGCCGCGGGCGACGCCCTCGGCGGCCTTCTCGCGGGTGCCCTCGAGTACCGGCACGTTCTGGCGGGTCAGGGCCAGTGCGGTGGGGCCGGTGCGGTTCTCGAGCGCCGCCTTCCATGCGAACGAGGTTTCGTTGGCGTCGGCGGGGCGGATCACCGCAAGGTTCGGGATGGCCCGCAGCGCGGTGAGGTGCTCGATCGGCTGGTGGGTCGGACCGTCCTCACCGAGGCCGATCGAATCGTGCGTCCACACGTAGATCGCCGGGGTCTGCATCAGCGCAGCGAGACGGACGGCCGGGCGCATGTAGTCGGAGAACACGAGGAATGTGCCGCCGTAGGGGCGGGTGGGGCCGTGCAGCGCGATGCCGTTGAGGATCGATCCCATGGCGTGCTCGCGGACGCCGAAATGCAGGGTGCGGCCGTACGGCTGCGCTGTCCAGTCCTTCGTCGAGATCGACGTCGGGCCGAACGACTCGGATCCGGAGATCGTGGTGTTGTTGCTGCCCGCGAGGTCGGCGGAGCCGCCCCACAGTTCGGGCAGGATCGGGCCGAGTGCCGCGAGTGCCTTGCCCGACGCGGCACGCGTGGCCGGTCCCTTGTCGGTGGGCTCGTAGGTGGGCAGTGCGTCGATCCAGCCGGCGGGGAAGCGGCCGTCGTGCAGACGATCGAACAGTTCCTTGCGCTGCGGCTCACGTTCGGCCCACGCATCGAAATCGGCCTGCCAGGTCGTGCGGACCTCTGCGCCACGGTCGACCACACGGCGGGTGTGCTCGATCACCTCGGGCGCGACGTCGAAGTTCTTCTCGGGGTCGAATCCGAGGGCGGTCTTGACCGCGGCGACCTCGTCGGCACCGAGCGCGGCACCGTGCGCGTCGCCGCTGTTCATCTTGTTCGGGGCGGGGTAGCCGATGATGGTGCGCACCGAGATGAACGACGGACGGTCTGTGACGGCCTTGGCCTTCTCGACGGCCTCGAGCAGTGCGGAGACGTTCTCGCCGCCCTCGACGGTCTGCACGTGCCAGCCGTATGCCTCGTAGCGCTGGGAGACGTCCTCACCGAGGGCGATCGCGGTGTCGTGCTCGATGGAGATCTTGTTGTCGTCGTAGAAGACGATCAGATTGCCGAGTTCCTGCACCCCGGCGAGCGAGGATGCCTCGGAGGTGACGCCCTCCTCGATGTCGCCGTCGGAGGCCACCACGTAGATGTAGTGGTCGAACGGGCTCGCGCCCGGCGCGGCCTCGGGATCGAACAGGCCGCGTTCGCGGCGCGCAGCCATCGCCATGCCGACAGCGGAGGCGAGGCCCTGGCCCAGCGGGCCGGTGGTCATCTCGACACCGGCGGTGTGGCCGACCTCGGGATGGCCGGGCGTGAGTGAACCCCAGGTACGCAGCGACTCGAGGTCGGCGAGTTCGAGGCCGTACCCGGACAGGTACAACTGCACGTACAGCGTCAGGCTGGAATGCCCGCAGGACAGCACGAAGCGATCACGGCCGACCCACGTCGGGTCGGTCGGGTCGTGTCGCAGCACCCGCTGGTAGAGCGTGTAGGCAAGCGGAGCCAGGCTCATCGCGGTGCCGGGGTGCCCGTTGCCGACCTTCTGGACGGCGTCCGCGGCGAGAACGCGCGCGGTGTCGACGGCCTTGGTGTCCAGGTCGGTCCAGTCGGCGGGGTGGGCCGGCTGGGTAAGGGTGCGGATCTCGTCTGTGATCGACACGAGCAGAAGTCTCCTGACATGGGTGTACGGGGTGCCGGCGGGTGTGAATGCCCCACGCGCTCCTCCAGAGTAATGCCCGGTCGTGAGCGGGTCGATTCGGTGCGCGGGTAGCTGCGGTCTACCATCGTTCGTAGTAGTGACAGTGGCGCGTCCGAATGATCGGGCGACCGTGAGCGGGCGAGCGAAGGTGCGTAGTCGCGTGGTGCAAGGAGACAGTGTGCGGGCAGGACGGCGACCGGGAGGTCACGGCTTGGGCGCCCCGGAAGTTCCCGCCACGCCCCGGTCGGACACCGCGTGGGGCCGGTTTTCCGGCAGGGTGCTCGCCTATATCGCGCTGACCAAGCCGCGTGTGATCGAGTTGCTGCTCGTCGCGACGATCCCCGCGATGTTGTTCGCCGACCGTGGCAGCGTCGATATCGTTCTGATCCTCAGCACCCTGTTCGGTGGCTGGATGGGTGCCGCGAGCGCTAACGCACTCAACTGTGTCGTCGACGCCGACATCGACAAGGTGATGAAACGCACGGCGCTGCGACCGCTCGCGCGTCAGGCAGTCCCGACTCGCAACGCCCTCGTGTTCGGTGTCGTGCTGGGCGCCGCGTCGTTCCTGTGGTTGTGGTGGCGCGCGAATCTTCTTGCCGGTGTGCTGGTGGTCATCACCATCGCGTTCTACGTGCTCGTCTACACGATGGTGCTCAAGCGTCGTACGTGGCAGAACGTCGTGTGGGGCGGTGCTGCCGGATGCATGCCGGTGATGGTGGGCTGGGCCGCGGTCACCGGGTCGCTGAGCTGGGAACCGATCGTGTTGTTCCTGGTCATCTTCTTCTGGACTCCGCCGCACACCTGGGCGCTCGCGATGCGCTACAAGGAGGACTACAAGGCGGCCGGGGTGCCGATGCTTCCGGTGATCGCCACCGAACAGCACGTCACCAAGCAGATCCTGTTCTACACGTGGGCAACGGTCCTCGCGACACTGGTCATCGTGCCCGCGGCCGGTCTCGTCTACGCGGTGGTCACGGTGCTGGCGGGGGCGTGGTTCCTGTTCGTCGCGCATCAGCTCTATTACAGCGTTCGTGGTGGCGCGGCGGTCAAGCCGCTCAAGCTCTTCCTGCAGTCCAACAACTACCTCGCTGTCGTGTGCCTCGGTCTGGCCGTGGATTCGGTGCTGGACCTGTCCACCATCGCGTCGTACTTCTGACACCCTTCCCGCGACGATTCTTGCTTCCCGCGCTGGTCGTAACCGCCGCGGGAAGCAGACATCGTCGCGGGAAGCTGTTTTACGGGAGTAGCACGATCGATCCGGTGGTGCGCCGCGACTCGAGATCGGTGTGCGCCCGGGCTGCGTCGGCGAGCGGATAGGTCGCGCCGACCCGGATCTTCAGCGTTCCCGCAGCGATCGCAGCGAACACGTCGCCGGAGCGCCACAGCAGCTCCTCGCGGGTCAAGATGTGGTGTGCCAGCGTGGGACGGGTGACGAACAAGGATCCGGCCGGATTGAGTCGCTGCAGATCGAACGGAGGCACCGGACCGCTCGCGGCCCCGAACAGGGCGAGAGTGCCGCGAATTCGCAGCGACGCCAGCGACGCCTCGAAGGTCGTAGCCCCGACCCCGTCGTACACGGCGGCGACCCCGTGGCCGTCCGTGAGGGCCCGGACCTGCTCGGCGAGGTCGTCGTCGTACCGCAGGACCTCGGCGGCACCTGCCTCCCGCGACAGGGTCTCCTTTTCGTCCGTCGACACCGTGGTGATCACGCGGACGCCCTTGGCGACGGCGAGCTGGGTGAGGAGCAGTCCGACGCCACCCGCCCCCGCATGCACGAGGACGGTGTCTCCCGGCTGAGCAGGACAGGTCGATTCGATCAGGTAGTGCGCGGTCATTCCCTGCAGCAGCACCGACGCGGCCCGCTCGGCGGGAACCGCATCCGGGACGGGCACGGCCACGGTCGCCGGGACGCTGACCAGTTCGGCGTACGAGCCCGGCGCCGTACACCACGCGACACGTTGTCCGACGGTGACGTCGTCGACCTCCGAACCGACGGCCACCACCGTCCCGGTGCCTTCGGAGCCCGGGACGTACGGTAGATCCGTGCCGTACAGACCGGTGCGGAAGTAGGTGTCGATGAAGTTGACGCCGATGGCGTCGGTACGGACCAGCAGGTCGCCGGGGCCGGGTTCGGGGTCGGGCAGTTCGACCCCGACGAGGACTTCCGGACCGCCATGGTGTGCCACTTGGATTGCGCGCATACCGCCACAGTATTCTGCAGTCATGAGCGTCGAAACCCAGACCGCGTCGGCACCTGCCGACATCGTCTCGTCCCTCCGCAGCTTCGTCGCCGAGCACGGCGAGACCGCCAAGGCGGTCATCCAGCCCGTCGGGTACGTCGGTGTACGGATCACCGTCGTGGCCGAGGACGGTGTGCTCGGTGATCGTGTGGTCGCCGACCTGCCGACCGCACGCGCAGTGGTCGAAGCGCTGCCCAACGTCACCGTCTCCGAGTGGGAGCGCGAGGTCACCAGTATCGCCACACCGGCGAAGGGGCACTGGAAGAGGATGGCAGGCTGGGTCGCTACCCAGACGCGCTTCCCGAAGGCACGTAACGAACGCTGACCACATTCCCTAGCGCAACACTTCGGCCGCCCGAGATCCCTCGGGCGGCCGAAGTCGTATCAGCGGCGGCGGCTCAGGCCGCGACGGGCTCGCGGTCGGGAGAGGTGGTGCGGATCCGGCCTGCAGCCCAGACGGCAGCGGTGGCTGCGGTGCACAGGCCCGCTCCGGCGACGTGGAACACCACGAGTACGGCAGGGACATCCGTCCAGAACTGCACGAGACCGATGAAGGACTGTGCCACGACGAGGGCAAGTACGACCTTGAGGCGCAGTTTGACGGCGTCGGTGGTGCGCACGGCATACACGGCGAAGGTGAGTCCGACGAGCAGTGCCAGGTAGGCAATGAGCAGCTCGGCGTGCAGATGCACGAGGGTGGTGATGTCGATGTCCAGGCGCGGTACCGGCCTTTCGACACTCTTGTCGCCGGCGTGCGGGCCCGCGCCGGTGACCATGGTGCCGACGATCATGACTCCGGCGAGTGCGAGGCCGGAGAGTGCGGTGAGCCATCGCAGCGGCTGGGGGAGTGTCTGCACCACGACCCCGTCATCGGGTTCGCTGACTTTCGCGAAGAGCACCGTGGCGAGCCAGACCATGAGCATCGACACCAGCAGGTGGATCGCGACGGTCCACCACAGCAGGCCGGTGAGGACGGTGATCCCGCCGATGATCGCCTGCAACACCGTGCCCGCCGGCATCAGCCATGCCCAGCCGATCACCTCGGGGCGGCGCCGTGCCCGGGTCACGGCGAGCACGATCGCGGCTGCCACGAGCACCACGACGAAGGTGAGCAAGCGGTTGCCGAACTCGACGACTTGATGCAGTGTGCTCACCCCGCTGGACACCCCGACCGGCACCATGGACCCGGGGAAGCACTGCGGCCACGTGGGGCACCCGAGCCCGGACGCGGTCACACGCACCACCGAACCGGTGACGGCGATGCCGCCCTGCACCACGATCGACAGGAACGCGATGATCCGCTGCGTCCGCAGGGACGGCATGGGAAGACGGTCGACAAGACTCAGATAGCCGCGATACAGCACGGTCACGATGGTACGACCCCGTCCACTACGGGCTGTAGTTGGGTGTTCGTGGTGGATCTCAAGTGAAGCGGAACCAGCGAGCCGCGGCCGCGCCGCCGATCAATGCCCACACCGTCATCACCAGGAGCGACAGCCAGTCGACCCCGCCTGCGATCGCGGTATCGAGGGCCAGGGTCAATGCTCCCGACGGCACCAACCGCACGACGTGCACGAGCGCCTCGGGAAGCACGTCGTCGAGGAGCACGACACTGCCGATACCCAGCAGTACGAACCAGACGATGTTCGCGAGCGCCAGGACGATCTCGGCGCGCATCGTGCCGCCGAGCAGCAGCCCGAGGGTCGCGAACATCACCGTCCCCAACGCGATACCCACCGCGCCGATGAGGAGACCGAGCAGGGTCGGTCGCCAGCCGAGCGAGAGACCGATCGCACCCAAGAGAATTGATTGCATCACCACTACGATTCCGACCGCAGCGCTCTTACCTGCGATGATGCCCCATTTCGGAAGGGCGGTCGCGCCGATCCTTTTCAGTGCACCGTATCTGCGGTCGAATCCGACAGCGATCGCTTGCCCGGTGAAGGCGGTGGACATCACCGCGACCATCATCACCGCGGGCAGGACGCTGTCGACGCGGGCCTCACCGAGGTCGCCGATGGGCAGCAGCGTCAATCCGACCAGCAGGGTGATCGGGATGAACATGGTCAGCAGGAGCTGTTCACCATTGCGCAGCAGCAGCGTCAGTTCCATGCGGGTCTGCGCCGCGAGCATCTTCGCGGGAGCATTGGGTCGCGGGTCCGGTGTGAAGGTGCCGGGGGCGAAGCGGTTGTCGACCAGACGGTCGCGGGGCGTCACGCTCATCCTCTCAATTCCCGTCCGGTGAGCTCGAGGAACACGTCCTCGAGGCTGCGCTGATCGACGCGGATCTCCGTGGCGAGCGCACCTTGATCGGCGCACCACGTGGCCGCCGCGGCGACCACGAACGGCTCGATATCGCCTTCGACGAGATAGCGACCGGGCAGGGCTTCGCGCACCCGATAGGGATCCGGTAGAGCAGTCCGCAATGTGGTGATGTCGAGGTCGGGTGGCGCCGACAGCCACAGCTGACCTTCGGCGCCGATCCGGGTGACCTCCTCGGGAGTACCCGAGGCGACGACCTTGCCGTGATCGATGATGACGATCTCGTCGGCGAGTTCTTCGGCCTCGTTCATCAGGTGGGTGGTGAGCAGCACGCTGACACCGTCGCGGCGCAGGGCGTCGATCAGTTCCCACACCAGCAGCCGGGCCTGCGCGTCCAGCCCCGCGGTGGGTTCGTCGAGGAACACCAGTTCGGGGCGGCCGACGAGCGCGCACGCCAACGTGAGGCGCTGTTGCTGCCCGCCGGAGAGCCGGCGGTACGGGGTGCGGCGGGAGTCCTCGAGGCCGAGGCGCTGCAGCAGCCAATCCGGATCGAGTGGATCGGCGGAGTACGCCGCCACCAGATCGAGCATTTCCCCGGCCTTGGATCCCGGGTAGGCGCCGCCGCCCTGCAGCATGACCCCGATCCGCGGCCGCAAGAGGTCGGACTGGGTGATCGGGTCGAGTCCGAGGATGCGGACGGTGCCTGCATCGGGGGTGACGAACCCCTCGCACATCTCCACCGTGGTGGTCTTGCCTGCGCCGTTGGGGCCGAGCAGCGCAAGTACCTGGGCGGGTTCGACCGTCAGATCGAGTCCGTCGACCGCGGTCACACCCCCGAATTTCTTGACAACGCCGTCCAGGCGCACAGAGGGAGCCGCACCCGCGGCGGATTTCGAGGTCACGGGTTTCCAGCGTAGGCGTCCGCGGCTTCTGTGGGGCGCGCTGGTGGGTGTTCCTCGCCGCGCCACGGCAGCAGAGTGCGGGTCGCGACGATCAGCAAACCTGCGGTCACGATCGTGGCGATCGCGGCCTGCACGATGATGAACGGTTGGTATTCGCCCCCGTTGGGCATCAGGATCACGCTGACCACCGACGAGAACACGATCGTCGGGACGCGGAAGATCGGCCGGGTCGCCCACGCCGCCAAGGGAATCACCGCCCACAGCAGATACCACGGTTGGACCACAGGGAACAGCAGCACGATCGCGCCGAGGGAGACACCCAGCGCGCCGACGGGATGCAATCTCCCGGTCAGGACGGCCAGCAGCATGCGCAGGGCGATGAACGCTGCCACCAGTGCGGCGATGGGCCGTGTGACCGACAACACCGCGGTCGTGTGGTCGCCGAGGCCGAGCAGGACTCCGGCCAGCCCGGTGCCCACGCCGAGCAGGGTCGGGATCGACATCCAGCTGCGCACCTCGGTGGCAGTCCCCAAGGTGTTG
This sequence comes from Rhodococcus sp. NPDC060086, assembly GCF_042730275.1. Lineage (NCBI taxonomy): Bacteria > Bacillati > Actinomycetota > Actinomycetes > Mycobacteriales > Nocardiaceae > Rhodococcus > Rhodococcus sp. NPDC060086. The sequence continues at coordinate 29,215 of NZ_JBHWWZ010000037.1, read as the reverse complement.
GTCCAGCCCAGTCCGAGGCCGCTGCCCCAGCTGATCAAGGCGATCACCGCCACCGCGACGACGCCGAGCGCCGCAGCCGCCGCGAGCACCGACCGCAGTGAGCCACCCCACTTTCGCGCGAGGGCCATGCCGACGAAGCCGAGGGCGAGCAGCGACGGCACCTTGATCATCGACGACACCGCGATCACGGACGTGCCTGCCACAAGCCAGGCGACGACCTGCCACCGCGGCGTGCGGGCGGTGTCGCTGTAGACCCCGCGCAGCGCCAGTTCGACACCGGCGAGCATGAGGCCGAGCATCAATGCCTCGTTGTGGATGCCCGCCACCAGGTGGAACAGAAGCAGCGGGTTCGCTGCGCCGAGCCACAGTGCGCTCACCGAGGCCACGCCGCACCGCCGGGCGAGACGGGGCAGGGCCCACACGATCAGCGCGACGCCGAGCAGGGCGAGCAGTCGGTGCACGAAGATGCCGGCGACGATGTTCTCGCCGGTGAGGAAGGCGACCTTCTCGCCGAGCCAGATGAAGGCGGGTCCGTACGGTGCGGAGGTGTCGCGCCAGATGTTCGGCACCGTGCGGGTCAGGACGTGATCGACGCCGAGCGCACCGGCGGGGCCGATGCCGTACGGGTCCATGCCGCGTGCAGCGATCTCGCTCTGTGCGAGGTAGGAGTACACGTCCTTGCTGAACATCGGCGGTGCGACGACCAGCGGAAGGATCCACAACAGCAGGGTGCGGTCGAGCTGCGACCGGGTCAGTCTGCGCGGTTGTCCGCCGGGGTCGCGGCGTCCGATCGCGAAACGCCCGAGCAGTAGCCAGGCGAGGACGACGAGCACGGTTCCCGTCATTGTCAGGGTCAGCGCGGCGCTGGGCATCCGAGCGGCGAGTCCGAGCGCACGGACACCCTGCACAGGATTCTGCAGCACGGGTTGTGCACCGGCGCCGAGTGCGCCGACGGCCATGAGGACTGCGCCGGTCGCGCCGAACAGCCGGATCCGGTGCAGTTGGACCGTCTCGGTGGTGTCGAGACCGCGACCTTCGGGTTCGTCGCCGTGCAGGACGGCTGCCACGTCGGGTCGGGCGCCGCGGCCGTCGAGGCCGAGAGCGCGCCGAGCGAGCGTGAGCGCGCGGGTACCGATACCGGTTACGCCGGCGGAGTGATCCGAGGGCGGGTCTGGTTCGGGTGGAGTCGACGGCACTCAGGAAGCGTAACGGGCGCGCAGGCACCTGCCCGGACGCGTCCGGTGCCAGGTTTATTCCGGCGGTGAGGAAGGGCACCCTTGGTGGACCGGCGTCCTGAATTCCGTCACACTGGTGTTGTGAAAAGCCCGTCGGAACTCGTGGAGCATGCAGAACGCGCAGGTCATGTGCCTGTCGCGGGTTCTGCGCACCCGTCGACCGGACGTGAGCACCAAGAAGGTCAGACTCGCGCCGCGGTAGTGCAGCTGCTTGTCGAGAACGGACCGATCACCGCAACCGACATCGGAGAGCGGCTCGGTCTGAGTGCGGCGGGGGTACGACGGCACCTCGATGCCCTCATCGAATCGGGCGAGGCCCAGTCCGTCGTGCCGCTGCGCGCGAAGGCTCGCGGCCGCGGTCGGCCCGCCCGGCGCTTCCAGCTCACCTCCGTCGGTCGCGCCCGACTCGGACACTCGTACGACGATCTCGCCGGGGCTGCGATGCGCCACCTACGGGAACTCGGCGGATCCGCGGCAATCGAAGACTTCGCGCGCCGCCGCGTCCAATCCATCCTCGGTGGCGTTCGACCCGTCGAATCCGACGACGAGATCGACGCGGTCGCCAACGAGATCGCCGACGCGTTCAGCGCGGCGGGATTCGCGGCGTCGACCCGGCGGGTCGGTACCGGCGTGCAGCTCTGTCAGCACCACTGCCCGGTCTCCCACGTCGCCGAAGAGTTCCCCGAACTGTGTGAGGCAGAACAGGACGCCTTCGTGGAGTTGCTCGGCAGCCACGTGCAGCGTCTCGCGACGATTGCCAACGGCGACGCGTTCTGCACCACCCATGTGCCGGTCCTCCCGGTGAAGGAGCCGCCGAGCCCGTGACCCACCGAGTACCTCCAGATTGTCGAATTACTGAACAGCCCGAAGTTCGTCCGTCGGTACAGCCCGCGCCGACAACCACCCCACTCCGGAAGGAGCCCGTATGACCGTCACATCGGACCAGACGTCCGGCGCCGGTACACCGCTGACGCAGGAAGAGGCCATCGAGTCTCTCGGCCACTACGAATACGGCTGGTCGGACTCCGACGCGGCCGGCGCGGTGGCACAGCGCGGCCTGTCCGAGGCTGTCGTGCGCGACATCTCCTCGAAGAAGAGCGAGCCCCAGTGGATGCTCGATATCCGCCTCAAGGCGCTGCGTACCTTCGAAAAGAAGCCGATGCCGATGTGGGGTTCGACGCTCGACGGGATCGACTTCGACAACATCAAGTACTTCGTGCGTTCCACGGAGAAGCAGGCGGCAAGCTGGGACGACCTGCCCGACGACATCAAGAACACCTACGACAAGCTGGGGATCCCGGAAGCGGAGAAGCAGCGTCTCGTCTCGGGTGTCGCCGCCCAGTACGAGTCCGAGGTGGTGTACCACCAGATCCGCGAGGACCTCGAGGCCGAGGGCGTGATCTTCCTCGACACCGACTCGGGTCTGCGTGAGCACCCCGAGCTGTTCCGCGAGTACTTCGGCACGGTGATCCCGGCGGGCGACAACAAGTTCTCCGCACTGAACACCTCGGTGTGGTCCGGTGGCTCGTTCATCTACGTCCCGCCCGGTGTCCACGTCGACATCCCGTTGCAGGCCTACTTCCGGATCAACACCGAGAACATGGGCCAATTCGAGCGCACGCTGATCATCGTCGACGAAGGCGCATCCGTGCACTACGTCGAGGGTTGCACGGCGCCGATCTACAAGTCGGATTCGCTGCACTCCGCGGTCGTGGAGATCATCGTCAAGAAGGGCGGCCACTGCCGTTACACGACGATCCAGAACTGGTCCAACAACGTCTACAACCTGGTGACCAAGCGCACCAAGGTCGAGGCGGGTGGCTCGATGGAGTGGATCGACGGCAACATCGGTTCCAAGGTGACGATGAAGTACCCGGCCGTGTGGATGATGGGCGAATACGCTCGCGGTGAGGTGCTCTCGGTTGCGTTCGCAGGCGAGGGTCAGCACCAGGACACCGGCGCGAAGATGCTGCATCTGGCGCCGCACACCTCCTCGACGATCGTGTCGAAGTCCGTCGCCCGGGCAGGCGGACGTGCCTCTTACCGCGGTCTCGTGCAGATCAACAAGGGCGCCTACGGCTCGAAGTCGACCGTCAAGTGCGATGCGCTGCTCGTCGACCAGATCAGCCGCTCCGACACCTACCCGTACGTCGATATCCGCGAGGACGACGTGACGATGGGCCACGAGGCCACCGTCTCCAAGGTCAGCGACGATCAACTGTTCTACCTGATGAGTCGCGGTCTGAACGAAGACGAGGCGATGGCGATGATCGTGCGCGGCTTCGTCGAGCCCATCGCCAAGGAACTGCCGATGGAATACGCACTCGAGCTCAATCGGCTCATCGAACTGCAGATGGAAGGGGCAGTCGGCTAAATGACTGCGGAAGCGAAGAACATTCCCACCGCCGGCGAGCCGGCAGTCGGTACTGCCGGCGAGTCGGCAGTCGGTACCGCCGGCGAGCCGGCTGCCCGTAACGGCGTCCAGGACGCCGTCCGTGCCGAGAACCGCACACCCGCCGTGAACACGCAGGCGGTGCCTGCCGCGAACAAGGGAGAGGTGTTCACGTCGTTCGACGTCAACGCCTTCGAGATCCCCGGCGGCCGCGACGAAGCGTGGCGATTCACTCCGCTGCGCCGACTGCGTGGACTGCACGACGGCACCGCCGTCGCCGACGGCAACGCCACCATCGAGATCGGTGACGTCGAGGGCGTGCAGATCGAGACCGTCGGCCGCGACGACACCCGCCTCGGGCAGGGTGGCGTGCCGTTCGACCGGGTCGCCGCGCAGGCATATTCGTCGTTCGAGACGGCCACCGTCATCACCGTCGGCCGCGAGGTCGAGGTCGCCGAACCCGTCATCATCACCGCGACCGGCCCGGGCGAGGGCCACGTGGCCTTCGGGCACCTGCAGGTCAGGCTCGCGCCGTTCGCGCAGGTCACCGTCGTGCTCGATCAGAAGGGCAGCGGGACCTACGCGGAGAACGTCGAATTCGTCCTCGGCGACAGCGCGCAACTGCGGATCGTCGCAATCCAGGACTGGGCCGACGATGCCGTGCACGTCGCCGCCCACCATGCCCGCCTCGGGCGCGACGCGGTGCTGCGGCACTTCACCGTCGGACTCGGTGGCGACCTGGTGCGCGTCTCGGCCACGACCAAGTACGACGGCCCCGGTGGCGACGCCGAACTTCTCGGCCTGTACTTCGCCGACGCGGGACAGCACCTCGAACAGCGACTGCTGGTCGACCACTCGCAGCCGCACTGCAAGTCGAACGTGGTGTACAAGGGTGCGCTCCAGGGCGATCCCGATTCGGGTAAGCCCGACGCCCGTACCGTGTGGATCGGCGACGTCCTCATCCGCGCCGAGGCCGAGGGCACCGACACCTTCGAACTCAACCGCAATCTCGTGCTCACCGACGGTGCGCGCGCCGACTCGGTGCCGAACCTCGAGATCGAGACCGGCGAGATCGTCGGTGCCGGCCACGCCTCCGCGACCGGCCGCTTCGACGACGAGCAGCTGTTCTACCTGCGTGCCCGCGGTATTCCGGAGGATCAGGCCCGACGGCTCGTCGTGCGTGGTTTCTTCCATGAACTGCTCGAGAAGATCACTGTGCCCGAGGTGCGTGAGCGCCTCGAGGCCGCGGTCGAAGCCGAACTCGCTGCGGTCGGCGTCTGACACGCCACCCGCCGTTACTCCCATCGACTTTCGAAGGAATCAGTAAACCGATGTCCAGCCCCCAGAACGTCCTCGAGATCACAGACCTGCACGCGCGTGTCGCGCAGACCGACACGAATGCCGAGCCGATCGACATCCTCAAGGGCGTGAACCTCACAGTCCGCTCCGGTGAGACGCACGCGATCATGGGCCCGAACGGCTCCGGCAAGTCCACGCTGTCGTACGCGATCGCGGGACACCCCAAGTACGAGGTCACCTCGGGCTCGATCACCCTCAACGGTGAGAACGTCCTCGAGATGAGCGTCGACGAGCGGGCCCGCGCCGGACTGTTCCTCGCCATGCAGTATCCCGTCGAGGTGCCGGGTGTGTCGATGTCGAACTTCCTGCGCACCGCCGCCACCGCCGCCCGCGGTGAAGCCCCCAAGCTGCGCCACTGGGTCAAGGAGGTCAAGGAGGCGATGAACGAACTCGACATCGACCCCGCCTTCGGTGAGCGCAGCGTCAACGAGGGATTCTCCGGTGGCGAGAAGAAGCGCCACGAGATCCTGCAGCTCGGGATCCTCAAGCCGCGGATCGCGATCCTCGACGAGACCGACTCGGGACTCGACGTCGACGCGTTGCGTGTCGTGTCCGACGGTGTCAACAGCTATCGGGAACGCGAGCAAGGCGGCGTCCTGCTGATCACCCACTACACGCGTATCCTGCGGTACATCAAGCCGGAGCATGTGCATGTGTTCGTCGGTGGCCGCATCGTGGAGTCCGGTGGCCCGGAGCTCGCCGACGAACTCGAAGCGAACGGCTACGAGCGCTTCGCCGCTGCTGTAGCGACGGCAGACACCCAGGGAGCGTGACTGCATGACGGTGCCGGTGCGGACGTTCGACGTCACCCGGATACGGGAGGACTTCCCGATCCTCGCGCGCACGGTGCGCGACGACAAACCGCTGGTCTATCTCGATTCGGGGGCGACCTCGCAGCGCCCCGTGCAGGTGCTCGACGCCGAACGCGACTTCCTCTTCACGTGTAATGCCGCGGTACACCGCGGCGCTCACGCGTTGTCCGAGGAAGCGACCGACGCGTACGAAGGCGCACGCGCCGTCATCGCCTCGTTCGTCGGAGTCGACGCCGACGAGGTCGTGTTCACCAAGAACGCCACCGAGTCGCTCAACCTCGTCACCTACGCATTCGCCGACTCCCGGTTCGCGCACCGGCTCGGCCCCGGCGACGAGATCGTCATCACCGAGCTCGAACACCACGCCAATCTGGTGCCGTGGCAGGAACTGGCCCAGCGCACAGGGGCCACCCTGCGCTGGTACTCGGTCACCGACGACGGCCGCATCGACCTCGATTCGCTCGAGCTCACCGACGCGGTCAAGGTGGTCGCGTTCACCCATCAGTCCAACGTCACCGGTGCGATCGCTCCGGTCGAAGAGATCGTCCGTCGTGCCAAGGCGGTCGGAGCGCTGGTGGTTCTCGACGCATGCCAGTCGGTTCCGCACATGGCGGTGGACTTCCGGGAACTCGGTGTCGACTTCGCCGCGTTCTCCGGACACAAGATGTTCGGTCCGTCGGGCGTCGGTGTCTTGTACGGGCGGCGTGCACTTCTCGCGGAGGTGCCGCCGTTCATCACGGGCGGATCGATGATCGAGACCGTGACCATGGAGTCCTCCTCGTTCGCGGCACCGCCGCAACGATTCGAGGCCGGCTCGCCGATGTCGTCGCAGGCCGTCGGTCTCGGTGCCGCGGTGCGTTATCTGCAGGACATCGGCATGGACGCCGTCGCCGCGCACGAACACGAGCTGACCGCCGCTGCGCTGACCGAACTCGGCGGCATCGACGGGCTGCGCATCATCGGCCCGACCACCTCGGAACAACGTGGTGGCGCGGTGTCGTTCGTCGTCGACGGGATCCATGCTCACGATCTCGGGCAGATCCTCGACGACGAGGGTGTGGAGATTCGTGTGGGGCACCACTGCGCGTGGCCGTTGCATCGTCGCTTCGGGGTCGCCGCCACCGCTCGCGCTTCGTTCGCGGTGTACAACACGCTCGACGAGGTGGCTGCGCTCGGCGCCGCGATCCGCCGTGCACAGGACTTCTTCGGGGTGCGTGGCTGATGCGGATGGAACAGATGTACCAGGAAGTCATCCTGGACCACTACAAGCGCCCCCATCACCGGGGACTGCGCGATCCCTACGGCGCAGAAGTGCACCACGTCAATCCCACCTGCGGAGACGAGGTGACGCTGCGAGTACACATCGACGAGGGCATCGTCGCCGACGTGTCCTACGACGGCCAGGGCTGCTCGATCAGTCAGGCCTCGACCTCGGTCCTCACCGACCAGGTGATCGGCATGCCCGTCGAGGAGGCACTGGCCACGGTCGCGAGCTTCGCGGAGATGGTCGGCAGCCGCGGCGCCATCGAGGGCGACGAAGATGTGCTCGGCGACGGCATCGCCTTCGTCGGGGTCTCCAAATACCCGGCGCGGGTCAAGTGCGCGCTGCTGGGCTGGATGGCGTTCAAGGATGCGGTCGTGCAGATCGCCGACAGCACCCGCGACGACGAAACCGTTTCGAGCGGAGGACAGAAAAGATGACCGAACCCGCCCCCGACACCACTGTCGGCGACACCGAGCAGACCACCGACGAGGCCACTACGGCCTTGGTGGCCGACGCGGCACCACCGTTGGACCCCGTGCGCCTCGACGAGCTCGAGGAAGCAATGCGTGATGTGGTCGACCCCGAACTCGGTATCAACGTCGTCGATCTCGGGCTCGTCTACGGAATTTCCGAATCCGACGAGGCCGTCACGGTCGATATGACGCTGACCTCGGCCGCATGCCCGCTCACCGATGTGATCGAAGATCAGGCCCGTGGCGCCATGGTGCGCAGTGGCCTGTGCAACGAACTGCGCATCAACTGGGTGTGGATGCCCCCATGGGGCCCCGACAAGATCACCGACGACGGGCGCGAACAGTTGCGCGCCCTCGGTTTCACGGTGTGACCAGAGCAGACACCTCCGAATCGGCGGATCCGCCGCCGGCCTCAGCGCCGGCGGCGGCCGTCGATTCGGTCTCTGAGCTCGATCCCGTTCCGGGGCTCGAGCAGGGGTTGGTCGTCCTGTGGCGTCGGGTCCGCGGTTTGATCCGCGAGCGCGCGCTGGCCGTGCATCCCAAGCTCGATCCGGTGTGTTATCCGATGCTGATGATGCTGCGTCGCGCCGACGCCGTGGCGATGGCCGATCTTCATGCCGACCTCGGCATCGAGAAATCGACTCTCACCCGTCGAATCGACAGCACGGTCCGGTTGGGTCTGGTCGAGCGGACACCCGACCCGAACGATGCGCGCGCTCGTCTGCTGGCTCTGACCCCGTCGTGCCGGGACCGGTTGAACGAACTGGAGTCGGTACAGACCGAGCAGTGGCGCGCTCGATTGTCGGACTGGGACACCACGGACATCCGTCGCCTGAGCGAACTTCTCGGTCGTCTCGGAGACTCGATCGAGGATCACGACGGCTGATCCGGCATCGGACCCGGAGGTCGGTCGTCCTACGCGCGTTTGCGCGCCTCAGTTTTCTTCGCGGTGCTCTTGGAGACCGGACTCTTCTTCGTAGCAGTCTTCTTGGTGGCGGTCTTCTTCGCTGCTGCTTTCGTCGGGGTCTTCCGCCCACTCGACTTCGCTGGCGACTTCGCGTCGCTGTCGTCCTGTTTCCTGCCCGAAGCCTTGACGCTGCGCTGGAGCGCCGCCACCAGATCGAGCACCTCGGCGTCCTCTCCGTCGCTCGACGTCTCGGCGACCTGGAAGACCTTCTCGCCGCCGCGTTCGATCGCGTCGTCGAGCAGCGCGCGTAGCTCCATCTGATACTCGTCGGTGAATTCGGCGGGGTCGAAGTCCTCGGACATCGACTCGACGAGGGTCTCGGCCATCGCGAGTTCCTTGTCGGTCGGAGGCGCCGCATCGTCGAGAGCGCCGAATTCGGCGGCGCGTACCTCGTCCGGCCACAACAGGGCCTGCAGGACGAGCACCCCGTCGGCGGTTCGCAATGCGGCAAGTCGGGTGCGCTGCCGCAACGTGAAATGTACGAGTGCCGTGCGGTCGCTGCGCTCGAGGGTCGCAGCGAGCAGCGCATAAGCCTTCGGCGATGCAGAATCCGGCTCGAGGTAGTACGACTTCTCGAACAGAATCGGATCGATCTGCTCGGTGGGTACGAACTGCAGCACCGGGATCTCATGTTTCTCGGCAGCGGGCAGCTTCTCGAAATCCTCGTCGGTGAGCACGACGCGCACACCCTCGTCGGATTCGTAGGCCTTGTCGATGTCCTGGAACGGGACGATCTCACCGCATTCGCTGCATACACGCTGGTATTTGATCCGGCCGCCGTCGGCGGCGTGGACCTGATGGAACCTGATGTCGTGGCTTTCCGTGGCCGAGTACACCTTCACGGGCACGTTCACGAGCCCGAACGCGATTGCACCCTTCCAGATCGATCGCATGGTTCCATCATGATCGACGTGAGCCCGGATTGCTGGGCTTCACCGGATACCCCGCAGGATCGACCCCCGCACACCGGACGGAACGGCGCCGAACAACCGGCGCATCCCGTCGAGGGTGCCCACGACGTCGGTTCGGCGTGACAGATAGGCACGTTGCCGGTCGATGGGCAGGTCGAAGAACGCGGCGAAGAACTCGGGGACCTCGGCCGGGCGCAGCCCACCGAGCAGTACCCGCAGCCCGACGTTCCGTATCGCCGCGACCGTGCGTGCAGATCTCGGCCACAGGAGCCGGTACGGATCAGAACCCGATCGGATCGCCGCCGCCAGCGGATCCGCGGCGGTGAGCGCGGCGGCGACCGCATAGCCGGTCGCCGGGTGCATCAAACCTCCACAGGCGCCGAATCCGAGTACACCGTCGTGTCGCCGTGGACCCCCGTCGACCGAGAACCGAACCCGCTCGACGGGGGCGGTCGCAGGCACTGCGACGCCACGGGTGGACAGTCGTACCCCGAGCCTGTGTTGAAGTTCGGCGAGGGGGAGCGCAGGCCGTCCCACCAGGCACGTTTCTTCGAGAAGTACTCGCTCGTCATCCAAGGGCACGGCATACAGGAACGACGGTGTGTCCGTCTCGGCGGTGCCGTTGTCCCGCCGCCAATCCATGAACCATGCAGAGCGGCCCTCCAGGGCCGCGGCGGCAGTCTCCGCGTCGGTCACCACACCGAAAGCCGTCTGCTGCGCGGACTTGGATGTGACCGGCACACCGCGGGCGTCGAAGACGTGTGTGGCCCGCAGCCGTTGACCGTCGTCGAGGATCACCTCGCCGGGCGCGAGGGAGCGGACCCGGGCCTGTGTCACTGCCACGGACTCGAGCGACAGCGACCGCTGGAGCGCCGCGGTGTCGAGCACGACATAGGGGCGGTCGAGGACATGGGGGCGGGTGGTCCATACGCCCGGGGATTCGACCCGGGCCGCGAGGACGTTCTCGGGCAGCCACGACGGTAATTCGTCTGCCCATGCGCCGTATGTGGCGGTCCACACCCGATGCGGTGACGGATCGACGGCGCGCACCGACAGGCCGGCGTGGGCGCAGCGGGCCGCCAGCGCGCGCCCGGAGGGCCCAAGGCCGGCGACCAGCACGTCCGCGGTCCGAACGGCAGTCATGCAGTCCTTGCGGTGATCATGGTCATCACACTAAACCGTTCGCACCCCGACGTAGTGCATCTCACCTCGTGAAATAGCTCGTGGCGCGGTAAAATCAATGGTTCGTGCGCCGCCTGTCCGGCATCATGACCCACACACTCTTACCCATCGAGGAGCTTCACGCGTGATCACCGCCACCGACCTGGAAGTCCGCGCCGGCGCGCGGACGCTGCTCTCTTCACAGGGGTCAGCGCTGCGTATCCAGGCGGGTGACCGGATCGGGCTGGTCGGGCGCAACGGCGCGGGGAAGACCACGACGCTGCGCATCTTCGCGGGGGAGAGCGAGCCGTACGCGGGCACGGTGATCCGCTCCGGTGACCTCGGGTACCTGCCGCAGGACCCGAAGGAAGGCAACCTCGAGGTCCTCGCCAAAGACCGGGTTCTCTCCGCGCGAGGTCTCGACGAGATCCTCCGCAGCATGGAGAAGCAGCAGGCATTGATGGCCGAAGCCGTCGACGACAAGGTCCGAGATCGCGCCGTGCGCAAGTACGGGTCGCTCGAGGAGCGGTTCTCGACGCTCGGCGGGTATGTCGCAGAGTCCGAGGCCGCCCGGATCTGCCACAGCCTCGGCCTGCCCGACCGTGTCCTCGGTCAGGCACTGAACACCCTGTCGGGTGGTCAGCGTCGTCGTGTCGAACTGGCCCGGATCCTGTTCGCTGCATCCGACGGATCCGGTGGCAAGTCGGACACCACACTGCTTCTCGACGAACCCACCAACCACCTCGACGCCGACTCGATCACGTGGCTGCGTGGTTTCCTGCAGAACCACGAGGGTGGCCTCGTGGTCATCAGTCACGACGTGGACCTTCTCGCCGATGTGGTCAACAAGGTGTGGTTTCTCGATGCCGTGCGCGGCGAGGCCGACATCTACAACATGGGGTGGAAGAAGTACCTCGACGCCCGCGCGACCGACGAGGCGCGCCGTCGTCGTGAACGCGCGAATGCGGAGAAGAAGGCCTCCGCCCTGCAGAAGCAGGCCGCGAAGCTCGGTGCCAAGGCGACGAAAGCCACCGCGGCGCAGAACATGGCCAAGCGTGCCGAGAAGCTGCTGGGCGACCTCGATGATGTGCGAGTGGCCGACCGGGTCGCCAAGATTCGTTTCCCCACGCCTGCGGCCTGCGGCAAGACACCGCTGATGGCGAAGGAACTGACCAAGGTGTACGGATCCCTCGAGATCTTCACCGGCGTCGACCTGGCCATCGACCGGGGCAGCCGCGTTGTGATCCTCGGACTCAACGGTGCCGGTAAGACGACGCTGCTGCGTCTGCTGGCGGGTGTCGAAACCCCCGATCTCGGCGAGCTCGTGCCCGGTCACGGCATGAAGGTCGGCTACTTCGCGCAGGAACACGACACGATCGACGATGGTGCGTCGGTGTGGGAGAACATCCGGCACGCCGCACCCGACGCAGGCGAACAGGACTTGCGCGGCCTGCTCGGTGCGTTCATGTTCACCGGACCGCAGCTCGATCAGCCGGCAGGAACCTTGTCCGGTGGTGAGAAGACCCGTCTGGCACTCGCGGGTCTGGTGTCGTCCGCGGCGAATGTGCTACTGCTCGACGAACCGACCAACAACCTCGATCCGATCTCGCGCGAGCAGGTGCTCGATGCGTTGCGGAGTTACGAGGGCGCTGTGGTTCTGGTCACGCACGATCCGGGAGCTGCCGAGGCGCTGAATCCCGAACGCGTGATCATGCTGCCGGACGGAACCGAAGACCATTGGTCGCAGGATTACCTCGAATTGATCCAGCTGGCGTGACACCCGGGGCCGGGGCATGTGCACCCGGCCCATGGTTTCCGCCATCGATCCGGTCGGCGTTGCGCGATCCGCTCCGGGCGCTGCCTGCGTGATCTAGCCTGGGTGCTGGGACCTTCGGCGAGGCGACGGGAGGATTCGATGGCGCGAAATCCTGACACTGGGCAGCCTTCGTACGCGAAGGGAGCCAGAGTGACCGGTGAGTCCAGAGACCGCTTACAGGCCGAGCTCAAGCGACGCTACGAAGCGGGCGCGAGTATTCGGACGCTGGCGCAGGAAACCGGGCGATCCTATGGCTTCGTGCACAACGTGCTGGTGGAGTCGCAAGTGCGCCTACGAGGTCGAGGCGGCCCGAACCGACGGCGTGCTGCGCCCGCGAGCAACGGTGCCAGCTGAGAATCGTGCGTGGCGCTCGGTACTGAGCGCGGTCAGTCGCGTCGGCGGACCGATTCTTCGACGAGGTCGAGTACTCGGCCGAGTTCGTCTTCCGCGTGGCCGGACGCGAGCCGGGAGATGAGCCCGTCGAGGACCAGATCGAGATATGCGACGAGTACTTCGGTCGGCACATCGTCGCGGAGCTTCCCGGCCTCACGCTGTCGTTCGAGACGGCCGACGGTGGCCTCGGTCAATTCGGCCGAATGCTGGGTCCAGGCCCTCGCGAACTCGGGATCGGTGCGAAGTCTGCGCGTGATTTCGAGTCGTGTGCCGAGCCAATTGAACTGCTCGGGTGTGGAAAGCATGTCGCGCATGACCTGGACGAGGCCCTCGTTGCTGGCGACGTCCGCCATGCGTTTGGCGTCTTCCTGCGCGAGTGCGAGGAACAGCCCGTCCTTGTCTTTGAAATGATGGAAAATCGCGCCGCGAGAGAGGCCGGTGGCGATCTCGAGGCGTCGTACGGTCGCTCCGTCGTAACCGAAGTCGGCGAAGCAGCGGCGTGCACCGTCGAGGATCTGGCTGCGCCGCGCGGCGAGGTGATCCTCACTGACCTTGGGCACTACCCACATCCTTCCGGAATCGGACCATGGCGGGAACTGGACGGCCGGCGGTGGCACGGCGGGCCCGAGACGAGTGGTGTCCCGAGCCCGCCGCTGTTGCACCGGAGTGACCGTGGCGGTCACGAATCCGATCAGCTACGGATCATGTTCCGCAGCACGTACTGCAGGATTCCGCCGTTGCGGTAGTAGTCGGCTTCACCGGGCGTATCGATACGGACGACCGCGTCGAACTCGACCTTCTCGCCGTTCTCCTTGGTGGCGGTGACCTTCACGGTCTTCGGAGTGACGCCGTTGTTGAGCTCGGCGATCCCCGAGATGTCGAAGACCTCGGTGCCGGTCAGGCCGAGCGATCCCGCCGACTCGCCCTTCGGGAACTGCAGCGGCACAACGCCCATACCGATCAGGTTCGAGCGGTGGATGCGCTCGAAGGACTCGGTGATGACAGCCTTGACGCCGAGCAGGCTGGTGCCCTTGGCAGCCCAGTCACGCGACGAACCCGAGCCGTACTCCTTGCCGCCCAGGACGACCAGCGGGATGCCGGCAGCCTGGTAGTTCTGCGACGCGTCGTAGATGAACGCCTGCGGCGCGCCTTCCTGCGTGAAGTCGCGGGTGTAGCCACCGGAGACGTCGTCGAGCAGCTGGTTGCGCAGCCGGATGTTCGCAAACGTACCGCGAATCATCACCTCGTGGTTACCGCGACGCGAGCCCAGGGAGTTGTAGTCCTTGCGCTCGACACCGTTGGCGTCCAGGTACTGGGCGGCCGGAGTGCCGGGCTTGATCGGGCCTGCCGGGCTGATGTGGTCGGTGGTGACCGAATCGCCGAGCAGCGCAAGGACGCGAGCACCCGAGATGTCGGTGACCGGAGCCGGATCCATCTCCATGCCGTCGAAGTACGGGGCCTTGCGGACGTAGGTCGAGTTCTGGTCCCACTCGAAGGTGTCACCTTCGGGGGTCGAGAGATTCTGCCAGCGGCTGTCGCCGGCGAAGATCGTGGCGTAGGACTTGCGGAACATGTCCTGGCTGATCGCCGTCTTGATGGTCTCTTCGATTTCCTGGGTGGACGGCCAGATGTCCTTCAGGAAAACCGGGTTGCCGTCGGTGTCGTTGCCGAGCGAGTCGGTTTCGAAGTCGAAGTCCATGGTTCCGGCAAGACCGTAGGCGATCACGAGCGGCGGGGAAGCCAGGTAGTTCATCTTGACGTCGGGGGAGATACGGCCCTCGAAGTTGCGGTTACCCGACAGCACCGCGGTGACCGACAGGTCGTTGTCGTTGATGGCCTTGGACACGGCCTCGGGGAGCGGTCCGGTGTTGCCGATGCAGGTGGTGCATCCGTAACCGCCGAGGTAGTAACCGAGCTTCTCGAGGTACGGCCACAGGCCGGCCTTCTCGTAGTAGTCGGTGACGACCTGCGAACCGGGAGCCATATTGGTCTTGACCCACGGCTTGGTGGTCAGGCCCTTCTCGACAGCATTGCGTGCGAGAAGTGCGGCACCGAGCATGACCGACGGGTTGGACGTGTTGGTGCAGGACGTGATGCCGGCAACGACGACGGCGCCGTGATCGAGTACGAACTCGCCGGCGTCGGACTTGACGACCACAGGCTTGCTCGGGCGACCTTCTGCACCGTTGGCTGCAGACAGAACGTCGACGGCTCCGTCGTCAGCGAAGGACAGTGCAGCCGGATCGGAAGCGGGGAAGGACTCTTCGACGGCCTCGTCGAGCTGGGTGTGCTCGGCTGGAAGCTGCTCCTCCACGTAGTTGTGGATGTCCTTGCGGAACGCCGTTTTGGAATCCGACAACAGGATCCGGTCCTGCGGGCGCTTCGGGCCTGCGATCGAAGGAACAACCGTTCCCAGATCGAGCTCGATGTACTCGGAGAAGACGGGCTCTTCGTCGGGGTTGTGCCACAGACCCTGTTCCTTGGCGTATGCCTCGACGAGCGCGAGCTGCTCGTCGCTGCGGCCGGTCAGGCGCAGGTATTCGATCGTTTCGCTGTCGATCGGGAAGATCGCTGCGGTGGAACCGAATTCGGGGCTCATGTTGCCCAGGGTCGCGCGGTTCGCGAGCGGAACCTCGGCGACACCCTTGCCGTAGAACTCGACGAACTTGCCGACGACGCCGTGCTTGCGCAGCATCTCGGTGGCGGTCAGCACGACGTCGGTTGCGGTGACTCCGGGCTTGATCTCGCCGGAGAGTTTGAAGCCGACGACGCGGGGGATGAGCATGGAGACCGGCTGGCCGAGCATTGCTGCTTCGGCCTCGATGCCGCCGACGCCCCAGCCGAGCACGCCGAGGCCGTTGACCATGGTGGTGTGCGAGTCGGTGCCCACGCATGTGTCGGGGTAGGCCTGTCCGTTACGGGACATGACGGTCGGTGCCAGGTACTCGATGTTGACCTGGTGGACGATGCCCATTCCCGGGGGGACGACCTTGAAGTCGTCGAATGCGCCCTGACCCCAACGCAGGAACTGGTAACGCTCGCCGTTGCGCTCGTATTCGAGATCGACGTTGCGCTCGAGCGCATCGGCCTGGCCGAAGACGTCGAGGATGACCGAGTGGTCGATGACCATGTCGGCGGGGGAGAGCGGGTTGACCTTGTTCGGGTCGCCACCGAGCGCGGTGACGGCCTCACGCATCGTCGCGAGGTCGACGATGCAGGGCACGCCGGTGAAGTCCTGCATGATCACGCGGGCGGGCGTGAACTGGATCTCGACGCTCGGCTCGGCCGACGGATCCCAGCCCGCGATCGCGCGGATGTGGTCGGCGGTGATGTTCGCGCCGTCTTCGGTGCGCAGCAGGTTCTCGGCGAGGACCTTGAGGGAATAGGGGAGTTTCTCGGTGCCGGGGACCGACGACAGGCGGAAGATCTCGTACGAGTTCTCTCCGACCTGCAGCGTCCCCTTGGCGCCGAACGAATCAATACTGGTGCTCACATCAGCTCCACTCGTCGTTACGGCTCGCCGCCGACGGGGCTGTGTCGACGGCTCAAGCGAGGCTCACGGCCATGTCCGGGGGTTGACCGGTGCCGCGGCATCTCGCCACAAGTCTAACAGTACGCTTGTCCTACATAGGCCCGGGGGAGGCTCTCGAAGCGATTGTGACGGACGGTGCCGGGTGAGGCGCGGTTGCAGGGACATGCCGGTTCATCGCGTAATGTGCGGTGGTGCCGTACGAGTGCGGCATGCCTGCGACACCGTCGGGACCCCGTCTCCCTCGGCTGCCGCGGCGAGTGCGGTTCGTCCGCTTCTGACCAGCACCACCGGAGAGAGATGTCTGCGCCACTGCTTCGTATACCCGGGCCCGCGGCCACGGACCTCCCTCCCGGAGTCACCCTCGAGACGATCCTCGCCGACCTGGCCGACGATCAGGTGTCGGTACCCGAAGGGGTGAAGGACTCGGAACTCGGTGGCCCCGAACTCGGTGGCCCTGAACTCGGTGGCCCCGAACTCGATACTTCCGAACTCGTCGAGCAGGTGCAGCGTGCACAGGATCACGGCATCGACCTCAGCGTCGTCGTGGTCGAGAGCAATCCGTACATGGACTCGCAGCTACGCGACCTCGCCACCGCGGTCGGGTCCGAGGACGGCGGCACCGTCCTGGTGCTCAGCCCCGACTGGGTCGGTACGTTCAGCGACTCGCTGGACCGCGTGACGCTCGAGGCGGCACAGGACCGCACTTACACGGGCGACCCGGTGGTGTCGACGACCAACTTCGTCGACTCGTTACTCGAACCGTCGCCGCCCTGGACACTGATGACCATCGTGTTGATTCTGGTGGTGGCGGCCGTCGGTGCACTGACGTATCTCGCCAAGCGGCGGCGTGCGGGCACCGAAGCCGCTGCAGGAGCCACGGGCACCGAACCCGACGTGGGCTCCAGGGGCACGCAGGTCACGCCCGGAGACGCCGGCTCCGTCTGATCTCGTTCGCGGACGCCGAACCTCCATTCGATCGAGACGGACTCCCCGGCTCCGGCGACAACCGGGTCACGCCTGTGGTCGGGGGAGTCGCCAGTATTCACGTGTGAGCGACCTGGTCTTTCCGGACGAATATCTGTGACTGTCGTGCGGGGGGTGGGTGCTGTGTCGTACGGTTCACGTGGCGCTCTTGGGGAAGAAGTGTCACAAGCCGAGTCGCGGGACGCTGACCGTGATCGGTACGAGACCATCAGCGATCGACCGCGCGACCGCGGGCGATCGGTGCTGCGCGCTCTTCTCCAGGCGTCGGGGTCGACCGGTGCGATCGGTCGGCACGACCGAGGGAGAGCACAGTGCGACGGTTCGGTATCCACGGGGGGATTCCGCGACGGTCTTCGTCATCGGACAGTGAGCTGATACGCAGATACGTGTCGTCGGATCCGGACAGGGACTTGTCCTCCCGGACAGGGCGGCGCGTTCCGCGATTGGTTGCGGGACTCGGATTGATCACGACCGTCGTCGTCGGGCTCGGCTCCACGGCCGGGGCGGTGCCACCGCCACCACCGAACCCGAGCGAGGCCCAACTCGACGCCGCCGATGCCGCGGTGAGTTCCGGTGTCGACCGGATCGGCTCACTGATCGTGCAGATCGCAGGCGCCGACCAGCAGTTGGCCGAGCTCGACGCGCAGGTGGCGATCAAGCGCGAAGACGTCAACCGTGCGCTCGTGGATCTGCAGTCTGCCCGCGATGCCGCCGACGCGGCCGCGCAGGAGGTCGCATCGTCGGAACTGGCGCTGCAGGATGCGGGAGCCCGAATCCTGCACGCGCAGGACGACTTCGACGAATTCGCACGCAGCAGCTACATGCAAGGCGTCAACGGCGCGTCTCTCGCAGCCTTCCTGTCGACGGACGGGCCCGACGACCTCCTCGACCGGGCCCAGGTGATGCGACTGTTGTCATCGGGCAGGACTGCGGTGCTCGAGGCACTGGAACGGGCCCGCGCCACCGAAGCCAACGGCAACTCCCGCGCGCGTGCCGCGAAACTCGACGCCGACGCCGCGGCGACCGCTGCGGAACGACGCCGCACCGAGGCGGAAGCCGCGATCTCGACGGCTCGGACCGCACTCGAGGCGCAGGCCGGCGAGAAGCGACGCATCGAGCAGGAACGCGCACAGGCCCAGGGCGCACTCGACCAGGCCCGAGGGAACGTCGTCGGGCTCGAAGGCCAACGCGCCGAATACGTGGCGTGGGACGACCGTCGTCGCGCCGAGCAGGCCGCCGCGGCCGCCGCCACGCAGGTCGCTGCGCAGGCCGCATCCGAAGCGGCAGTGCGGGTCGCTGCGGACGCTGCCGCGCGGGCGCGTGCTGCCGAACTCTCGAACGGTCAGCGACCCCATACACAGCTCGACATCCCTGCGCCGGAAGTGACCGGACCGACCGTGACTGCGCCGACCGAGACGGAAGTCGCCGAAACCGAAACACCCGAGACCGCACCGACCGATCCCGGCGATACGGGCGGTGGCGCCGACACCGACACCGACACCGACACCGGAGTCGAGGACGACGAGGACGTCCGCGAATGGACGAATCCCGATCCTACCGACGAGACCGGTCCATCGACCCCGCGCGAGTCCGGCCCCCGATCGTCCCCGCGCACGACCCAGCGTCCGACGCTGACCGGGACCGCTGCCGTCGAGACGGTCATCGACCGGGGACTGTCGCAGATCGGCGTGCCCTACGCATGGGGTGGCGGTGATGAGAACGGCCCCACCCGCGGCATTCGTGACGGTGGTGTCGCCGACACTTACGGCGACTACAACAAGACCGGCTTCGACTGTTCAGGGCTGATGATCTACGCCTTCGCCGGCATCGGTGTCTCCCTCCCGCACTACACCGGGTACCAATACACCGCCGGTACGCAGGTCCCCGTGTCGGAGATGCAACGCGGAGACATGATCTTCTACGGACCGAATGCCAGCCAGCACGTGGGCCTGTACCTCGGCGACGGCACAATGCTCGAGGCACCGCAGTCGGGTGCGCACGTGAAGATCTCGCCGGTACGCTGGGACGGCATGACACCGTATGTGGTGCGCATGGTGTCGTGACGGCGATGCGGCGCAGGTCGCGCGGGGGTGACGACACGAAATACCGGTACCTGCAATAGTGGTGCCGGCAGGTGTTTCCAGCGGAGCGACAGGCGAAAGCGGTGGATTGTTGGTGACCTCACGCGAGGGTGGGACGTCGGGGACTGCAGGGTCGAACGACAAGAGCGAATCGACCGTCCAGAAGAGTGGCGAGCGAGGCAATGCGGTGAATGCCCCGGCGGGCAGCACCCCGGCAGCGAACAACGCAGCAGTGAACACGACGAAGGCGCAGAAGCCCGTTCCGCCTCGCAACGACGGCCCGACACCCGACGGCCGGAACCGAGACGGTCAGGGCGCGCCCAATGCGGTCGATCCTGCTCAGGACATCCGGCTCCTGGAACGGGCCATCTACGAGGTCAAACGAGTCATCGTCGGCCAGGACCTGCTGGTCGAGCGGATGCTCGTCGGCGTTCTCGCAAGAGGACACGTGCTGCTCGAAGGTGTGCCCGGCGTCGCCAAGACCCTCGCGGTGGAAACCTTCGCCAAGGTCGTCGGCGGTTCGTTCTCCCGTGTGCAGTTCACCCCCGATCTCGTTCCCACCGACCTGGTCGGTACCCGGATCTACCGGCAGGGTCGTGAGGAGTTCGACACCGAACTCGGCCCGGTCGTCGCGAACTTCGTCCTCGCCGACGAGATCAACCGTGCCCCCGCGAAAGTACAGTCGGCGTTGCTCGAGGTGATGGCCGAGCGGCACGTGACCATCGGCGGCAAGACCTTCCCGATGCCCGACCCGTTCCTGGTCATGGCCACCCAGAACCCGATCGAGAACGAGGGCGTCTACCCTCTGCCCGAGGCACAGCGCGACCGTTTCCTGTTCAAGGTCCTCGTCGACTATCCGACGGTCGAGGAAGAACGGGAGATCGTCTACCGCATGGGTGTCGCCGCACCCGAACCCAAGCAGATCCTCGGCAGCGACGAACTGATCCGCCTGCAGAAGGTCGCCAGTCGCGTGTTCGTGCACCACGCACTCGTCGACTATGTGGTGCGGGTGATCTTCGCGACTCGTGCACCGGCAGAAGTCGGCCTCGACGATGTGCAGGGGTGGATCGCATACGGCGCCTCACCCCGCGCGACCCTCGGCATCATCTCCGCCGCCCGCGCACTGGCGATGGTCCGCGGACGCGATTACGTCATCCCCCAGGACATCCTCGACGTCATCCCCGATGTGCTGCGTCACCGCCTGGTGCTGTCGTACGACGCACTCGCCGACGATGTTTCAGCCGATCACATCATCACCCGGATCCTGCAGACCGTCGGTCTGCCGCAGGTCGCGCCCCTCGCGTCGCCCCCGCAGCCGGTACGTGCCGGCGCACCGTCCACCGGGCCCGAGGCGGGTGCGGCGCCCCGGTGAGTGAACGCGCCCCCGGGTCGCCGCCGACGTTCCGTGCCGGCCAACTGCGTGAACCCGAGCTGACCGCTGCACTACGCACGCTGGAACTGACGGTCCGACGTCGCCTCGACGGTGTCCTGCACGGCGATCACCTCGGTCTGATTCCCGGTCCGGGTTCCGAGCCCGGCGACGCCCGCGAATACCAGCCCGGCGACGACGTCCGACAGATGGACTGGTCGGTCACCGCCCGCACCACCCACCCGCACGTACGGCAGACCGTCGCCGACCGTGAACTCGAGACCTGGCTGGCACTCGACCTGTCGGCGAGCCTCGACTTCGGCACCGGAAGCTGCGAGAAGCGCGACCTCGCCATCGCCTCCGTCGCTGCGATCGCATATCTCACCGGCGGCGGCGGAAACCGCATCGGTGCGGTCGTGTCCAATGGTCGCGACGTCGCCCGGATGCCCGCTCGTGGCGGGCGTCTGCACGCGCAGTCGATGTTGCGCACGATCGCCACGACTCCGCATCCCCCGGACGGCACCCGCGGCGATCTGCGCGGTGTCATCGACTCGCTTCGTCGTCCACAACGACGCCGCGGACTCATCGTCGTCATCAGCGATTTTCTCGGCCCCATCGAGTGGGAGCGGCCGCTGCGGGCACTGTCCGCCCGCCACGAGGTGCTCGCCGTCGAGGTGCTCGACCCGCGTGATCTGGAATTGCCCGATCTCGGTGATGTTGTGCTGCACGACCCCGAAACCGGACGAACCCGCGAATTCACCACCACGCCACAACTGCGCGCCGACTTCGCGCAGGCCGCCTCCGACCACCGCGCGGCGGTGGAACAGGCACTGCGCCGGTGCGGCGCACCTCGGTTGAGCTTGCGCACCGACCGCGATTGGATCGGCGATGTCGTCCGCTTCGTCGCAGCCCGCAGACACAGCATCGGCGCAGGACAGGGGGGACGATGAGTTTCTCCGGTTTCGCCTCACCGTGGTGGCTGCTGTTCCTGTTCGTCGTCGCGGCGCTCGCTGTCGGATACGTGCTCGTGCAGCGACGCCGGCTCGCCCACACTCTGCGGTTCACCAATTTCGAACTGCTCGAGAAGGTCGCACCCGACAGGCCCGGTCGTGCGCGGCACATCCCCGTCGCGCTGCTGCTCGTCGGTCTCGCGCTGCTGACCGTCGCACTGGCCGGCCCCACCTCCGAACAGCGGGTTCCCCGCAACCGCGCCACCGTCGTCCTTGCAATTGACGTGTCGCTGTCGATGGAGGCCACCGACGTGGCGCCGTCGCGGCTGGCAGCTGCGCAGGAAGCCGCGAAGTCGTTCGCCGACGACCTGACCCCGGGCATCAACCTCGGGCTCGTCGCGTTCTCCGGCACGGCGTCGGTTCTCGTCTCACCCACTACCAACCGGGAAGCGACGAAGACCGCGATCGACCACCTCCAACTGAGCGAACGCACCGCGACCGGCGAGGCGATCTTCACCTCGATGCAATCGATCGAAACCCTCGCCGCGGTCCTCGGTGGCAGCGATCAGGCGCCGCCGGCCCGCATCGTGTTGCTCTCCGACGGCAAGCAGACCGTCCCCGAAAGCCCCGACGATCCGCGCGGTGGATTCACCGCGGCCCGTCAGGCCGCCGAAAAGGGCATCCCGGTCTCCACTATTTCGTTCGGTACCCAATACGGCAGTGTGACGATCGAGGACGATCAGATCCCGGTGCCCGTCGACGATCCGTCACTCGAGGAGATCGCCGAACTGTCCGGCGGAAGCTTCTTCGCCGCCTCGAGCCTCGAGGAACTCGAAGGTGCCTACGACACCCTCGAGGAGCAGATCGGTTTCGAGACCACCCGCGGCGACTCCAGCCGGCCGTGGCTGATGCTCGGTATCTTCGCCGTCGCCGGGGGACTCATCGCCGCCATGGTGCTCCGTCAGCGACTCCCGTGACCGCAGTTGTGGCCGCCGCGGTGTCTTTTCCTTACTCGATCCACCACCAGATAGGTTTGTCCGCATGACTGACGCAACCAGCGCCGCACCGTCGCGGCACGTGGCCACCCCCCGTTCGGTCCTCGTCACCGGGGGCAACCGTGGCATCGGGCTCGCCGTTGCCCGCCGCCTCCAGGCGGACGGACACAAGGTCGCCGTCACCCACCGCGGTTCCGGTGTGCCCGAGGACCTGTTCGGCGTCGTCTGCGATGTCACCGACAGTGACTCCGTCGACCGCGCATACACCGAGGTCGAGGAACACCAGGGGCCGGTCGAGGTACTGGTCGCCAACGCAGGCATCACCGACGACACCCTGCTGATGCGCATGACCGAAGACCAGTTCACGAACGTTCTCGACGCCAACCTCACCGGCGCGTTCCGGTGTGCCAAGCGCGCCAACCGCGCGATGCTGCGAGCGCGCTGGGGACGGATGATCTTCCTCGGCTCGGTTGTCGGCATGGCCGGTCAGGCAGGCCAGATCAACTACGCCTCCTCGAAGGCCGGCGTCATCGGCCTGGCACGCTCGGTGACCCGTGAGCTCGGCTCGCGGTCGATCACCGCCAACGTCGTCGCCCCCGGCTTCGTCGAGACCGACATGACCGCCGATCTGTCCGACGACATGCGCGACATGGCGAAGAAGTTCATCCCGCTGCAGCGTCTCGGTAAGCCCGAGGACATCGCCGCGGTGGTCAGCTTCCTCGCCTCGGACGATTCCGCCTACGTCTCCGGCGCGGTGATCCCCGTCGACGGCGGTATGGGCATGGGCCACTAACAGCCCGCGACACCGGACCACATCCGAAACTCACTGGAGGATCGACACACTCATGGGCGGACTGCTCGAGGGCAAGACCATTCTCGTCACCGGCATCATCACTGATGCCTCGATCGCGTTCCACACCGCGAAGGTCGCGCAGGAACAGGGTGCGAAGGTGCTCATCACCGGATTCGACCGGCTCAGGCTGATCGACCGCATCGCGCAGCGACTGCCGCAGCCGGTACCTCCCGCGATCGAACTGGACGTGCAGAACCCCGAGCACCTCGCCGGTCTCGCCGACAAGATCCGGGAGATCGCACCCGAAGGCCTCGACGGCGTCGTCCACTCGATCGGTTTCGCACCGCGCTCGTGCCTGGGCAGCCCCTTCCTCGACGCGCCCTGGAACGATGTGGCCGTCGCGCTCGAGGTGTCCGCGTACTCGTACGCGGCGCTCGCCAAGGCCGTGCTGCCGGCAACGAATGACGGTGCCTCCCTCGTCGGCATGGACTTCGACCCGGCCCGTGCTGTCCCGTTCTACAACTGGATGGGCGTCTCCAAGGCGACTCTCGAATCCGTCAACAGGTACGTCGCGAAGGAGGTCGGCCCGCGCGGTATCCGTTCGAATCTCGTCGCGGCCGGACCCATCAAGACCCTCGCCGCCAAGGCCATCGCCGGCGACGCCACCGGGCCGGGCGCCGAGATGAACAAGCTCAACGACGGTTGGTCCGCCGCGTCGCCGATCGGCTGGGACGTCGACGACCCGACTCCCGTCGCGAAGACGGTGTGCACGGTGCTGTCCGACTGGCTGCCCGGTACCACCGGGTCCATCGTCTACGTCGACGGTGGCTTCCATTCCCAGGTCGGCTTCGGCGCCTGACGGCAGGAGCATCGATCATGGTGAACACCCCCGAGCCATACGACGCGTTGATGGTGCTGTCGTTCGGCGGACCCGAAGGCCCCGACGACGTACGCCCGTTCCTCGAGAACGTCACCCGCGGTCGCGGTATCCCGCCGGAACGGCTCGACGACGTGGCCCAGCATTATCTGCACTTCGGGGGTGTCTCACCGATCAACGCGCTCAACCGCGCGATCATCGACGCCGTACGCGCCGAATTCGACACGCACGGCATCGACCTGCCGATCTACTTCGGCAACCGCAATTGGCACCCGATGATCGAGGAGACCGTCGCCACGATGCGCGACGACGGAATCCGTAACGCCCTGGTGTTCGCGACCTCCGCGTGGGGCGGGTACTCCGGATGCCGGCAGTACCACGAGGACATCGCGCGGGCGCGCACCGCCGTCGACGATGCCCCGGACCTCACGAAGCTGCGCCAGTTCTACGACCATCCGCTGTTCGTCGAGGCGGTCGCCGACGCCGTCCGCGCGGCACGGACCGAACTGCAGGACGATGCCGGTGTCGCGCGTCTGGTGTTCACTGCGCATTCGGTTCCGACCGCCGCCGACGCGACCGGTGGCCCTCCGGACGCGGGTGGGCGCCTCTACAGCCGTCAGGTCGCCGAGGCGGCGCGGTTGGTCGCAGAGGCGCTCGGTGTCGGCGACTACGACCTGGTGTGGCAGTCCCGTTCGGGCCCGCCGCGTGTGCCGTGGCTCGAACCCGACATCGTCGACCACCTCGACGCTCTCCACGGCCGGGGGGTGGGCGCGGTGATCGTCGTACCCGTCGGGTTCGTCTCCGACCACCTCGAGGTCGTCTGGGATCTCGACACCGAGGCACGCGACCGCGCCGCCGAACTAGGAATGGCGTTCGCCCGGGCGGGTACGGCCGGAACAGACCCGCGCTTCGCGTCACTGGTCCGCGAACTGGTCGGGGAGCACCTCGGAACCATGACGCCACGGCGTCTCGGGACGGAACCCCAGTTCGGCATCGGCTGCAACGGGCGGTTGTGCGCGGTGCGGTGCTGCGAACCTCCCGCGCGACCGTCGCGACCCGCCGCTGCCGGCTGACCGGGCCCGCTCGGACCTCCCCGGGGGCGAGCGAATGGATCCTTCGCTCGATCCAATGAGACGGGTGATACATTCGCTCACTCGGGGCAGTCCGGGGACGTCCCGTCAATTGCCGGTCGCGGGCCGGCGTCGATCGAGGGCGCCGAGGGTCGCTGTCACCGCCCCGAGTCGTGCGACTCGCACCGCCGCCCACAACGGACGCAACGCGTCCTCGCGGGCCGCTGCTGCCGACGCCGAACCTGCCTGGAGGCCCTCACCCGCGACCGCGACGGTCAGGATTGCCGCGACCTGATCGGCGGACTCGAGAATCCGCACGGCCCGCGGGGGCAGCGCCTCCGGGTACCGGTGCTGCGCGTACTCGGCGACTTTCTCGGCGATCGCGGCGCGCGGATCGGTCCGTCGGCCGTTCGAGTCCACGGTGTGGATTTCCGTCAAGGTCGATGCGGCGTCGCGCACCGCCTCGCGCATCGTGAACTCGGCCTCGCCGAGACCGGGAGGAGCGGGCGGCTCGGGAAGTATCGGAAGTGCGAACACCGTCCAGCGCAACACATCCGGGCCCTCTACGGTGGGTACGAGTCCGATTCCGGGTGTGCCGGGTGCCCCCACCAACACCCCCTCGCGGGCCGTGAGCGCCGCCGCTGCGAACTCGGTGCCCGCGGGCAGCCCGTGCACATCACCGGCAGCCGGGAGCACCAGGCGAATCCCGGAACCACCGGCAGGGTCGGCGCGGCGGATCGTCGTGAGCAACACGGCGGCACCGTTCACCGGGCGCGTGCCGGACAGTCCGGCAGCCGCCGCAGCATCCTCGGTGTGGGCGGCGACCAGATGCATCGGCGCCCACTCGTGCAGGGCGTCGATCACATCGTCGGCGGCCGCGTGGCCGGACAGCCACGAACCCGCCCACACGGTCACAGTCAGGCTGGGTGAACTCACCGGATGAGCATAAAGCGGGCCACCGATAAGGCCCAGCGCACGCCGCGGTACTCGGCGTGGCTGCCCCGGGCCGTCGGTGCACTGTCCTAACGTGGTCGGGCGTGAGCCCACGAGACATGTACGGTGCCGACATCTTTGCCGGCCATGGCCGTACGAAGAAGAAGCCGGTTCCGGAACTGGAAGCAGAGAAAGACCTGGTGGTCGAGGACGCAGCCTCCGGATGGTGTGGGGCGGTGGTCGGTTTCGAACGCACCTACGACGGTGATTTCGTCCGGCTCGAGGACGCGAACGGACGAACACGGCTGTTCGCGATGCGCCCGGCGGCCTTCCTCGTCGAAGGCGCCCCGGTGACCTTGACGCGTCCGACGCCGCGCGCCGCCGCGACACCGACCCGCTCGGCGTCCGGGTCGGTGCGCGTCGAGGGGCTGCGTGCACGGGTGGCGCGCGGTAGCCGCATCTGGGTGGAGGGTGTGCACGACGCGGCGCTCGTCGAGCGAGTGTGGGGACACGATCTGCGCGTCGAAGGGGTGGTCGTCGAGCAACTCGAGGGTCTCGACAATCTCGGAGCGCGGCTCGCCGAGTTCCGGCCGGGTCCCGGGCGCCGAGTCGGGGTGCTCGCCGATCACCTGGTCGCCGGGTCGAAGGAGGAAAGGCTCACCGCGAATCTGGGTCCGTACGTGATGGTGACCGGCCACCCCTTCATCGATGTCTGGGAAGCCGTCCGTCCGGCAGTGTTGGGGATCGACGCGTGGCCGAAGATTCCCCGTGGTCAGGACTGGAAGACCGGGGTGTGCCGCGAGTTGGGTTGGGGCTCACCGCAAGAAGGGTGGCGCCGCGTCTACGGTGCCGTGTCGGGTTTCCGGGATCTCGAATCGCCCCTGCTCGGCGCAGTGGAAAGGCTGGTCGATTTCGTGACCGAACCCGACGGCGCCTGACCTGCGTACGGCCGGGGCCCGGCGTCCGCGCGTCTGCGCCGGATGTCCGGATTGTGTCAGGATGGGTTTGTGACGGCATTGATTTGGCTCATCGCCGGTGTCGCGTTGGCGGCCGGCGAAGCGTTGACCGGCGACTTCGTCCTGCTGATGTTGGGCGGCGCCGCGTTGGCGACTGCCGGGGTCGCGGCCGTCACCGATCTGCCCGTGTGGTTCGACGCCTTGGTGTTCGCGATCGCCTCGCTCGTGTTGCTGCTGGGGGTGCGTCCGCCGCTGCGGCGTCGTTACGCGCAACCACCGGCGTTGACGACGGGAATCGATGCGCTACCGGGCAAGCACGCACTGGTGCTCGAACCGGTCGATGCGCATTCGGGGCGGGTCAAGATCGACGGCGACGTCTGGACAGCGCGACCATTGGACGAGACCGAATCGTACGAAGCCGGAACAACCGTGACCGTGATGGAGATCGACGGCGCAACCGCCGTCGTGTGGAGGGGTCCGTAGATGGAAGCATTGATAGTGCTCGCCGTATTGGTGGCGCTTGTGGTGATTGTGGTGGTCAGGTCGGTGGCACTGGTGCCGCAGGCAGAGGCCGCCGTGATCGAACGACTCGGCCGGTACTACCGGACGGCGTCGGGGCAGTTGACCTTCCTGGTGCCGTTCGTGGATCGGATCCGCGACAAGGTGGACCTGCGTGAACGCGTCGTTTCGTTCCCGCCGCAGCCGGTGATCACCCAGGACAACCTGACGTTGAGCATCGACACGGTGGTGTACTTCCAGGTCACCAATCCGCAGGCCGCGGTCTACGAGATCAGCAACTACATCGCCGCTGTCGAACAGTTGACCGTGACCACCCTGCGCAACGTGGTCGGTGGTATGACTCTCGAAGAGACCTTGACGTCGCGTGATTCCATCAACGGACAGCTGCGCGGAGTCCTGGACGAGGCCACCGGCCGGTGGGGGCTGCGGGTCGCCCGTGTCGAACTCAAGAGCATCGATCCGCCACCGTCGATCCAGGAGTCGATGGAGAAGCAGATGAAGGCGGACCGCGAGAAGCGCGCGGTGATCCTCACCGCGGAGGGGCATCGCGAGGCCGCGATCAAGACCGCCGAGGGCGACAAGCAGTCCAGGATCCTCTCGGCAGAGGGCGCGAAGCAGGCTTCGATCCTCGAGGCAGAAGCAGAACGGCAATCGCGGATCCTGCGGGCGCAGGGTGACCGTGCTGCCAGCTACCTCGAAGCACAGGGCGAGGCGAAGGCGATCGAGAAAGTGTTCGCCGCGATCAAGGCCGGTAAGCCGACACCGGAGTTGCTTGCCTACCAATATCTCCAGACGTTGCCGGAGATGGCACAGGGCGACGCGAACAAGGTGTGGCTGCTGCCCAGCGATTTCGGGGATGCGCTCAAGGGATTCGCGAAGAGCCTCGGTGCGCCGAGCGACGACGGTGTGTTCCGGTTCGAACCGAGCCCGGTCGAGGAAGGCCTGCAGCGCCCCGAGGACGATTCGGCGGAGGTCGAGGACTGGTTCACCACCAAGAGCGACCCGGCGGTGGCGAAGGCCGTCGCCGAAGCCGAGGCTGTGGCGCGTAAGCCGGTCGACCCCGATGTGCCCGGATCGGCTCCGCGGCACAAAGTAGGTGGGGTCGCGGGAACGCCGCCGCAGGCGTTGCCGCAGTCGCAGCCTCCGCAAGACGGATGGATGCCCACCGGTGAGCCGGAGCAGGAGGCGGATCCTCAGCAGGATCCGCCTCCCCAGCAGTAACTCTTTTCCGTTGGTACCTGTCGCGGGGCCCCCAAACCAGGTGGGGGGCGCGCCGCGGGCGGGTGGGGGGGCCCGCCCAGGGGGGGGGGGGGTGGTTTGGGGGGCCCCCACCCGGGGGGGGCGGGGGGGTGATAACCCGGGCGGTGAAAACC
>NZ_JBHWWZ010000036.1:0-49560 GCF_042730275.1 Rhodococcus sp. NPDC060086 | reverse complement strand
CGGACGATCATCGATCGTCCGGCCGTCGCTCTTCTGTTCGGCACCGTGCTTCTCATCGGCACCGTGTGTTCCGGTTACGCCTTGTCCGGTTCGCGGGCTGCCGGCGGTTCTCCCAACAGATACGGGTCTCGGTCGAGGTACGCCTTCGTCTCCCGCGCGATCATGCCGGACAGTATGACAAGGCCGATGAGGTTCGGCAGCGCCATCAGACCGTTCATCACGTCCGAGAAGTTCCACACCACTTCGAGCTCCGTGGTCGCGCCGATGAACACGACGAGCACGAAGATCGCGCGATACGGCACCACACCGCCGCGGCCGACCAGACGTTCGACGCAGCGCTCGCCGTAGTACGACCATCCGAGGATCGTCGAGAAGGCGAAGAACACCACGGAGATCGCCACGATCCAGCTGCCCCACTCGCCGCCCAGGCCGTCCGAGAATGCGGTGGAGGTCATCGCGGCGCCCTGCTCACCCGACGTCCACGCACCGGTGGTGATGATGACCATGCCGGTGAAGGTGACGACGATGATGGTGTCGATGAACGTCTGGGTCATCGACACCAGGCCCTGACGGACGGGGTGCGTCGTCCGGGCTGCTGCAGCCGCGATCGCGGCACTGCCCATGCCCGACTCGTTGGAGAAGATGCCGCGCGCGACGCCGTACCGCATCGCGGCCATGAACACCGATCCGATGAAGCCGCCGGTCGCGGCGGTGCCGGTGAACGCGTCGGTGAACACGAGACCGAGGGCGGACGGAATCTCACCGAAGTTGACGGCGAGCACGAGAATGCCCGCCCCGACGTACAGGACGATCATGGCGGGCACGAACCCTGCCGTGACCCGGCCGATGGACTTGATTCCCCCCAGCAGCACGGCGCCCGCGAGCACCATCATGACGGCGCCGCTCATCCACGTCGGCACCCCGAACGTGCCGTCGAGTTGCGTCGCGACGGTGTTGGCCTGGGTCATGTTGCCGATACCGAAGCTTGCGAGCACCGCGAACACCGCGAACATGAGGCTCAGTACGAGCCCGAACTTGTTCGGGATCGCCCGGGCCAGGTAGTACTGCGGCCCACCGCTCATCTCGCCCTTCGTATCGGTCTTGCGGTACTTGACCCCGAGGAACGCTTCCGAATACTTGCTCGCCATTCCGACCAGACCGGTCACCCACATCCAAAACAGCGCGCCCGGGCCGCCGAGATAGATCGCCGTCGCGACACCGGCGATGTTCCCGACGCCCACGGTGGCAGCCAGTGCGGTGGTCAACGCCTGATACTGGGAGATGTCGCCCACTGCAGCGCCGGGGTCGTTGCGGGTGATCAGACCCAGCTTCAGCGCGGGCCCCAGCTTGCGGAACTGCACGCCGCGCAGACGGATGGTCAGGAGCAGGCCTGTTCCGAGGAGTAGGGGGATCAGCAGGAACGGGCCCCACACCACCCCCGCCACCTCGACGAGGAAATCGTTGACAGCGTCCATACACTTTCTCCCTGCTCGTCGACCGTTGAGGTGGATCCGATGGAGGGAAAGTGTAGGCCTGCGGTGCTGTACAGAGGTCAGACGCGCCGAGCCACCAGCACCGCGTCGTACAGTTCTTTCTTCGACACCGCGGTCCCCGCGACCTGAGCGCATGCGTCCTTGAGACGCATGCCATCCGCAACCAGTTCTTCGACGTCATCGACGAGATCGGCGGGATCGCTGCTGCGCGGCGCGGCACCTTCGAGCACGACGGTGATCTCACCCCGCACCCCGCCTGCTGCCCATTCCGCGAGTTCGGCGAGGGTCCCGCGCTTGACTTCCTCGTAGGTCTTCGTCAGCTCGCGACACACCGCGGCGCGGCGTTCCCCGCCGAGGACCTCCACGGCGTCGGCGAGGCACGCGGCCAGCCGGTGCGGCGCTTCGAAGAACACGGCGGCGCGGGGCTCGGTCGCGAGTGTCGCCAGCCAGGTGCGGCGCTGGCCCTGCTTTCGCGGAGGAAATCCGTCGAAGCAGAACCGCTCGACGGGCAGGCCCGACAATGCGAGCGCAGTGGTCACAGCGGAAGGACCCGGCAGGCACGTCACGGGCAGATCCGCCTCGACGCATGCCGAGACCAACCGATACCCGGGATCGCTCACCGACGGCATGCCCGCGTCGGTGACGAGCAACACCGTGCGGCCACCTTCGATGTCGGCGATCAGCGCGGGCGCCCGCGACACCTCCACCTGATCGTAGAAACTCACGATGCGGCCCGTGATGGTCACGCCGAGTGCAGAGGCGAGAGACCGGGTGCGGCGGGTGTCCTCGGCGGCGACGACGTCGGCGGTGGCCAGCGCGTCGCGGAGTCGTTGGGAGGCGTCGCCGACATCGCCCATCGGTGTGGCGGCCAGCACGAGCCGACCCTGTCCCGGATTCGCGTGTTGTCCCGGATTCTCTGCCTGCATGCGGTTCAGCCTACGATCGGATTGTGATCGCGACGGACCTGCGCCCTTTCGAGGCCCCGCACCGTCGCCTCGCGAGTCCCGCTCCGCAAGTGCCGCCACCGCAGTCCGGTCCGGTCGATCGAGCGCGCGGCTGGATCGTCACGGCGTTCGTCACCGTTCTTGCCGCCATCACGCGTTTCACGATGCTGAACTATCCGACGGACGCCAGGACACCGGTGTTCGACGAGAAGCACTACGTTCCCCAGGGCTGGCAGGTCCTCACCGGCGGTGGGATCGAGGACAACCCCGGCTATGGACTGGTGGTGCATCCCCCGGTCGGTAAGCAACTCATCGCGGTGGGCGAGGCACTGTTCGGTTACAACGGCTGGGGTTGGCGGTTCTCGTCGGCCGTCGCGGGTGTGGTCCTGGTGCTGTTGGTGGTCCGCATCGTGCGACGGATGACGCATTCGACGATGCTCGGTGCCGTCGCCGGGCTGCTCCTCATCGTCGACGGAGTCACGTTCGTGACGTCGCGTATGGGCATGCTCGATATCTTCCAATCGGTGTTCGTCGTCGCCGCGTTCGGCGCTCTGATCGTCGACCGCGACGAGATCCGACGACGCATGGCCCGCGTGTACGCCGAGGGTCGCATCGGCGAATCGCTGTGGGGGCCTCGACTCGGGGTCCGGTGGTGGCGTTTCGGAGCCGGGGTGCTGCTGGGTCTGGCGGCGGGCACGAAGTGGTCGGGGTTGTACTTCATCGCGTTCTTCGGCCTGATGTCGGTGGCATTCGACCTCGCTGCGCGCCGCGCCTACGGTGTGCAGCGTCCGTGGATCGGCACTGCGCTTCGCGACATCGGTCCCGCGTTGTACGCGCTGGTGGTGATCCCGATCGGCGTCTACCTCGCGACGTTCTGGGCGTGGTTCGCCAGCGAGACGGGTGTATACCGGCACGCCGTCGGTAATCAGATCGGCCAGGACGGTGCCTTCTCGTTCGTCCCCGACGCCCTGCGGTCGCTGTGGTACTACAGCGCGAGTGTCCTGCAATTCCATTCGGGCCTGACCAACTCGGCGGGCAACATCCACCCGTGGGAATCGAAGCCGTGGACGTGGCCGATGGGGTTGCGTCCGATGCTGTACTACTTCGCGGACGGCCAGCAGATCGAGGGCTGCGGAGCAGACGAGTGCGTCAAAGCCGTGATGCTCATCGGCACTCCAGCGCTGTGGTGGGTGTCGCTGCCCGTCCTCGTCTGGGGGCTGTGGCAGATGCTCGTGCGCCGCGACTGGCGTTGGGCGGCCGTGCTCACCGGGTACGGGGCGGGCATTCTGCCGTGGCTCGTGAGCCTCGATCGGCAGATGTACTACTTCTACGCGGTTCCCCTCGCGCCGTTCCTCGTCATGGGGATCACGCTGGTTCTCGGTGAGGTGCTGGGACAGCGTCACGCGGCGCCGGAAAGGCGAACCACCGGTCTGCTCGTGGTGTGCCTCTACGTGGGTCTGGTGGTCGCGAACTTCGTGTGGTTGTGGCCGATCCTGACCGGCCTGCCCATCACGGTGGCGGACTGGCACAACCAGCTGTGGTTGCCCAGCTGGCGTTGATGCGCCTGTTCAGTTGGGTTCGTCGAACACTGTCGGCTCGTCGGACAGGGCGGACTCCGCATCGATGTCGCCGGTGTACCGCTCTCCGTCGAAGCGCTGTGCGAATCCGGTGTCGACGCTGCCGAGCAGCACCCTCAGGGCCCCGAAGAGGTCGATGAGGTGCCGGGGCACGAACGGGTCGCCCATCACATCGATCGTCGCCACGAGCCGGTCTTCGACGAGAAGGAGTTTGATGTGTGGCCATACGCGGTTGAGCTCGAGCAATTCTTCGGCTGCCTGCGCACGCCCGGTGATGCCGTGCAGCAGGGGCGCCCACAGCTGGATGGTGCGGGCGATGTCGTCGACCACGACGAACACGGCCTGTGAGTCGACGATGACGACGTAGTCGCCGTCGGCGTCGATGGGGATGGGTCGGCCGAACTGCAGTTTCAGTGCCTGCGCGACACGGGAGCGCAGTGTGCGGGGATCGTCGGGTTCGTCGCGGCGCAGGAAGGTGGGGTGCAGAACGCCGTGCGTCCTGCGTAGTGCCGAGACGACGCGCTGCGCGATTTCATCGGCTCGACGTGCAGGGATGATATTCGAGCCTGCGCCCATCATCTCGACCTCGATGCGCCGCGAATCGAGCGCGACGAGCTTCACGAGGGTGACGTATTCACCTGCGGATTCGGCCGCGAGTTCGATCTGCTCGCCCTTCCCGAGCGTCGCGATCCGTGCGGCCAGCCGAGTGCGGAAACGGTTCCAGCCCCGTTCCAGAATTCCGTCGAAGCGGTCTGTGTGGGCCATCCGTGACTCCCCTCTCGCGGTGCAACAGCGGGCTGCGGTCACGCTACTGCCGGGTGCCGACAAACCCTGTCAGGCGCACCGATCTCTGATCGCCATGACACCGATCTGCGATCGCCATGACACCGATCTCTGATCGCCATGACACCGATCTGCGATGGCGAGATCACCGAGGATTAGCGGTCCGAGAGCCATTCGTGGCGGGTTCGTGGCATTCCGCTCGCACCTCCTGAGGTGGGGCGCACCGCGAGCACCTGGTGGATCGTCAACCGCCCGGGCTCTTCGAATCCGAGCGCGCTCGCCGAGAGGTACAGCAACCAGGTTCGGGCACGTTCGGCGCCGACGAGTGCCACCGCGTCGTCCCATCCTTCGTGCAGATTCGCCACCCACGCTCGGAGGGTCAGCGCATAGTGTTCGCGCAGCGCCTCGGAGTCGCGGACTTCGAGTCCGGCGCGTTCGAATGCGTCGAGCGTCCGGCTCAGCGGCAGTATCTCCCCGTCCGGGAAGACGTAGCGGTCGATGAACGTCGTGGGGCGGCGGCGGGAAAATGTCGCGGGGCGACTGCGGGAAAATGTCGCGGGGCGACTGCGGGGCTCGGGGCGGTACACCACCGAGGCGATGGCG
This sequence comes from Rhodococcus sp. NPDC060086, assembly GCF_042730275.1. NCBI lineage: Bacteria > Bacillati > Actinomycetota > Actinomycetes > Mycobacteriales > Nocardiaceae > Rhodococcus > Rhodococcus sp. NPDC060086. Next base: position 44,160 of record NZ_JBHWWZ010000036.1, on the reverse strand, counting down.
TGATTGAGCAACCGCCCACCGGGGACGAGCAGTTCGTGCAGGTGGCGCGCATATTCGGGGAGTCTTGCGGCCCCGACGTGTTCGGACATTCCGATGCTCGAGATCGCGTCGAACGGGTTCTCGTCTATGTCGCGGTAGTCCTGCAACCGGATTTCGATGCGATCCGACATGCCTGCCTCGGCGATTCGGGCTCGCGCGAAGTCTCGTTGTTCGGCGCTGAGGGTGACGCCGAGGACGTCGACGCCGTAGTGCTGCGCGGCGTGCAGCGCCATCGACCCCCATCCGCACCCGACGTCGAGCAGTCGCATGCCCGGTTCGAGTCCGAGTTTGCGGCAGACCAGATCGAGCTTGTCGTGCTGGGCGTCCTGAAGACCGGCGGTGCCGGTGTCGGGTCGGGACCAATAGCCACACGAGTACACCATCGACGGGCCGAGAAAAAGCCTGTAGAAATCGTTTCCGACGTCGTAGTGGTGCGAGACGACCTGCGCGTCGCGGCGCTTGCTGTGGAGGGCTCCTCGCCGGCGAGGGATTTCGACCGACGGTGGTCGCGGCGGTGGCCCGATTATGCCGAGCGCGGCGAACTTGCGGGCCAGGCGCGCAAGTTCACGTGGCGATGTGTTGCTCAGGGTTCGGGTGCCGAGTGCGTCGACGAGGTCCGGGAGTGCGAGAACGGCATAGAGATCGCCGTCGATCACGAGGTCGCCGCTGACGTAGGCGCGGGTCAGGCCAAGTTCATTGGGTGCCCACAGCACGTGGCGCAGTGCCCGGCGGTTGCGGAATTCGACGCGGACCTCGGCGTCGGAGGGTCCGGCTTCCGACCCGTCCCAGCATCGCACGTGGACCGGAAGCGGCACCCGCAGGAACTCTTCGAAGGTGGTCAGGAGATCGCGTGCGGCGCTCATCCTTTCACCATTGCACAGAGCCCGATGACGCACCGGCCTTCGAGTATGTCGACGATCGCGAGTCCTGCATGCGAGAGTGTCGTGCTGATCCGCATGGACAGTGACCCGGCCGAATCGTCCTCTCCCGGTGAGTCGAACACCCACAGTTGTCCGGCGGGCAAGAGCAGCTCGGGGATACCGGCGAGCCGCGACACGTCGCTGTCGCGGAACTCCGGTATCCCGAAGGCGCAGACGAGGTCGGAGGCGCCGGCCGCGTCGGCCAGGTTGTGACCGGCCGCATCGGCCAGGTTGTCACCGGTCGCGTCGGCCAGGTTCTCACCGGTCGCGTCGGCCAGGTTCCCACTGACGCGGACCTCGACGTCGGGGCCGACGCGGGCCGCGAATACACCGGCCTCGGTACCGGATCCGATCACGAGGACACTGCATCCCGGCTGCGGATCGGTCACCTCGATCGCGAATGCCACGCACTCCCTCACTCGATGCGTTTGAGCAGTCGTCGTCGCCGGCCGCCGGTGATCAGCGGATCTCGCCTCAGGTCGCGGTACAGCGACACGCACAGCCCGATCATCACGATGACGAACGGTGCTGCCGCGATGATCGTCATCGTCTGGAGCGCGTTGAGGGCCTCGGAGCCGCCCGTCCACAGCAGGAGCGCTGCGACACCACCGGTGAGACCACCCCAGAACACGACGACGCCACGACTCGGCGTAAGTGTTCCCCGCTGGGTGAGGCTACCCATCACCATGGATGCTGCGTCGGCACCGGAGACGAAGAAGATCGATACGAGAACCATCACGACCACTGTGGAAATACCCACGAGGGGCAGGTGGTCGAGCATTCCGAACAGCTGCTCTTCGACGGTGTCCGCACCCGCGATGTCGAATCCTTCTTCCTGCTGCTGGATCCCGGCGCCGCCGAAGACGGAGAACCACAGCAGGCTCACGAAACTCGGCACGATCATCACACCGACGACGAACTCCCGGATCGTTCGGCCGCGGCTGATCCGCGCGAGGAACATCCCGACGAAGGGCGCCCACGAGATCCACCATGCCCAGTAGAAGATCGTCCAGCTGGAGAGCCATTCACCTGCTTCCGGACCCGAGGCTGCCGTGCGGGCCGACATCCTGGCGAGATCTGCTGCGTACGCGCCGAGAGTCGTGGGAATGAGATTGAGGATGAAGATGGTGGGGCCGAGAACGAACACGAACAGCGCGAGGACGGCTGCCAGCACCATGTTGATGTTCGAGAGCCACTGGATTCCCTTCGCGACTCCCGATACAGCGGATGCCACGAAGGCAAGGGTGAGGATCGCGACGATCGCCACGAGAAGGCCGACCCCGGCGGTCTCGAGCCATCCGGTTACCTCGAAACCCGAGCCGATCTGCAGGGCCCCGAGACCGAGCGAGGCGGCCGTACCGAACAGGGTCGCGTACAGGGCGAGGATGTCGATCAGCTTGCCGATCGGCCCTTCCGAACGGCGGCCGATGAGAGGGATGAATGCGGCGCTCACCAGCTGCTTCCGGCCTTTTCGGAAGGTGCCGTAAGCGATGGCCAGACCGACGACCGCGTAGATCGCCCACGGGTGCAGGCTCCAATGGAACATCGTGGTCGCCATCGCCACCCCGGTTCCGCCTACGGTGCCGGGCGGTGGCGAGGCGTAGTGCGACACCGGCTCGGAGACACCGAAGAACATCAGGCCGATGCCCATCCCGGCGCTGAACATCATCGCGATCCAGCTGACGGTGCGGAACTCGGGCACTTCGTCGTCCTTGCCGAGCGGAATCTTCCCGTACTTGCTCATCGCGATCCACAACACGAAGATGACGAACGCGGTCGCGGCGATCACGAACAGCCAGCCCATCTCGATGACGATCCAGTCGAGGACGGATCCGGTCACGGACGTGAAGTTGTCGGAAGCAACGAGGCCCCACACCACGATGGCGACGACCAGGGCCGCAGATATGCCGAAGACGACGACGTCGGTGCGCGCACGCGGTGGATCTGTCGGTGGAGTCTCCGGGGGCCCGGCCGCTACAGCTACTTCTGCAGCGTCGGTCCGGTCGTCAGGCACAGTCATGTGTCCCAACTTGCCTCCGTCGCCTGGATATTGTGCCGCTTTCGCAGAACTCGGTCGAGGCGAGTGCACATTTTTCCTGTGCGTTGGCAAAATTGTGATCTCGACGACATTCGATCGTTCAGGCGCGCAGCGCTACCTCGACGAATTCGGTGATTTCCTCGTCGGACATTCCCAGCACACGCACCGATGCGACGTACTCGATCGTCGCCTGCTGCGCCAGCGAACGTGTGGGGTCTCCCGAGTCCGCGATGAAGGTTCCGGCTCTCCCCCGTGTCTCGAGGACACCGAGTTGCTCGAGTTCCCGATACGTCTTCGCCACCGTGTTCGGCGCGATCCCGAGGGTCTCGGCCATTCCGCGCACGGTGGGCAGTTTGGTTCCTGCGATCAACTCCCCATCCCGGACGAGTTCCACGATTCGCCGTCGAAGTTGCTCGAACGGTGGGACGGACGAATCCGAATCGATCACGATATCGAGCATTATTGCAGGCTAGCAGCGTCTCGCAGAGGTTTCGACCGGAAGAGAAACGGCGGCCCAGCGTTGCGCGGGACCGCCGTTCGATCGAGCAACCGCGTGGTCAGACCCGAGCCTTGTCGCTGTGGCGACCGTCGGTGTCGTCGTCGACCGTGTTGTAGCTGCCCGTCTCGAGCAGATCGCGGATCTGGATGAGCAGGTCGGTCTCGCTCAGCGGCTCGTCCTCCGGTTCCTTGTCCGGGGCGAAGCGCGCCTTGGCGGCGTTGACCGGCACGATCAGCACGAAGTACACGACCGCGGCGATGATCATGAAGTTGATCAGGGCCGAGACCACAGCACCGAGGTTGATGAAGGTCGCCGCATTGTCGGGGAGGATCTGGAACCCCCAACCCATCTCGTTCTCGCCACCGACCACTGCGACGAGCGGATTGATGATGTTGTCGGTGAACGCGGTGACGATCGCGGTGAAGGCCGCGCCCACCACGACGGCAACTGCAAGTTCGATGACGTTCCCGCGCAGCAGGAAATCCTTGAAACCTTTGAGCATATCCCCGGGCCTTTCACGGAGGAACCACGTTGATGCAGACGGATTGACCCTGGAATGTTAAAGGGCCCGGTGGCCGCGTTCAACAGAGACAATTCCGGCGGTCCCACCGGCAGGGCACAATCGAGACATGGCACACACCGCAACGATTTATCACAATCCTCGCTGCAGCACGTCCCGCAACACCCTCGCGCTCCTGCGCGAGGAGGGCCTCGAACCGACGATCGTGAAGTACCTCGACACGCCACCGTCACGCGACGGCCTGCGCAAACTCCTCGACGATGCGGGCCTGAGGCCCAGCGAAGCGATCCGTAAGAAGGAAGCCGTCTACAAGGAGTTGAACCTCGCCGACGCATCCGAGGACGAACTGCTCGTCGCCATGGTCGAGAACCCGATTCTCATCGAACGTCCCCTCGTTGTCACCGACAAGGGGACGGTGCTCGCGCGACCGGTCGACAAGGTTCGCGACATTCTCTGACGCCTCTACAGCGCCGCCCGCGCCAACGGGCACGACATGCATCGCGGACCGCCGCGGCCGGAGCCCAGCTCCGACCCGGCGATCCGCAGCACCTCGATTCCGGAATCTTCGAGCCGTGTGTTGGTTTCGACATTGCGCTCGTACGCAACCACCACCCCCGGCGCGACCGCGAGGGTGTTGTTGCCGTCGTCCCATTGTTCCCGTTCCGCCACAACGGAATCGAGCCCGGTATCGATCACCCGGAGCTTCTCGATCCCCATCGCATCGGCCGCCGCATCGAGGAAGGACCTGGGCCCGGAGATCCGGGCATGGCCGTCCTCACGTCGAATCGTGAACGCTTCCAACGTGTCGCGGATGGCGGGATACATCACGACCGCGTCGACATCGACCATGGTGCAGACCGTGTCGAGATGCATCGACGCGCGTCGCTGCTCGATGGGAACCGCGAGCACCGTGTGCGCGAGATTGTCCTCGAATACGCTGCGCGCCAGTGCTTCTGCACCGGCCGGGCTGGTTCGCTCTCCCACTCCGACAGCAATCACGCCGGGCGCCAGCAGCAACACATCACCGCCTTCGACGGGTGCCGTGTGCGACTCGTATGCGCGCCTGACGCCGAGGAACTTCGGGTGGAACGCATAGATGAGGTCAGTGAGGTTCGTTTCCCGTCGCCGCGCCGGCAACGCCAAGGTCGAGATCGCCACGCGCGAGCCCACCCAGAACGACGAATCCCGAGTGAAGAGCAGGTTCGGGAGCGGATCGATCACGAAATCGGGACCGTGATGCATCAGCCGCACGAGCGACGGTGCCCCACCCACCCCTGCCGCAGGAAGTTCATCGAAGGTCATCCCGCCGATGAGGATTCGCGCGAGTTCAGGAGCGGGAACAGCTCGCAGGTGACCGGAGAGTTCCTGCGCGAGCGCATGTCCGAGTCTGCGCGGGTCGACGGCCGACGAAATGCTCTGGACCCGCGCCGCACCGCTCACTTCGAGCGTCTCGGTCAGCAGATCTGCGAGCAGGTAGACCTCGACACCGCGACTGCGCAGCACCTCGGCGAACGCATCGTGCTCCTCCTGTGCCCGTGCCACCCACGGCAACGCGTCGAACAACAACTGATCGCTGTTCCGGGGCGTCAGCCGTTCGAGTTCCGCGCCGGGCCGATGCAACATCACGGAGGTGAGGTCGCCCACCTCCGAATCGACACCCCACTGCTGGTTCATGCGACAACGGTAGCCTTCTGCGCGAGGATGGCGGGAGCACACGCCGCAGCCCACTCGCGAGGAGTTATCCACCATGACCGAAAACGATCCGCTCGGCGAACTCGCCCCCTTTGCGGGTCGCTGGGTGGGAGGCGGCGACGGCCACTACCCCACCATCGACGACTTCTCGTACGACGAGACGATCGAGTTCGCCTCGATCCCCGGAAAACCGTTCCTGATGTACATCAGCCGGACCCGTCACCGCACCGAGGCCCGGCCGCTCCACACCGAGAACGGGTATCTCAGGAACAGTGGCCACGACATCGAACTACTCGTCTCGCAACCGACGGGGTTCGTCGAGATCCAGCGCGGCCGGCTCAGCCACGGTGTGCTCGATCTGGTCACCGTCGTGCTGGAACGCTCCCCCGACGCGAAGCCGGTGCACGAACTGAAACGCCGATTCGTTCTCGACGGCGACACCCTCACCTACGACATGTGGATGGCACACGCCGACACCCCGCTGACCCATCATCTGCACGCGCAACTCCAGCGCGCGAACTGAAACCCGACGGGATACGGGGCATGCCGTCCTCTCGGCGAGAGTTGTTGCGATGGCAGTTCGACCTGACGTGGTCGTTGTTCGAATTCCACCTCGATCGGCTGCAACCCGACGATTTCCTGTGGCAGCCCGCCGGCCTCTGCTGGACGGTCCACGAACGCGCCGACGGCCTGTGGATCCCCGACTGGGACGAGACCGAACCCGATCCGATTCCGGTTCCCACGATCGCGTGGGTCATGTGGCACATCGAGTGGTGGTGGACGGTGACACTCGACCACGTGCAAGGCCGCACCCCACGCGACCGCACCGCGATCACGTGGCCGGGTAGCGGTGAGGCCTCGATCGCCCGGTTACGCGACCTGCACGACGAGTGGGTTGCCGTGCTCGACACGATGACCGACGACGACCTCGATTCCCCTGCACCGTTTCCGTGGCAGGGCGACCCGGACAAGACCGTCGCTCACACGGTCGTATGGGTCGACGTCGAACTCACGAAGAACGTCGCCGAGATCGGCCAGCTTCGGCTACTTCGCGGTGCTCGAGCGTAGAACCTTGCGGAAGTAGTCGTTGGCGCCCTGCATGACGAGGTTGTAGGGCGGCGCGAACTTTCGGGCCCACCAGAAACCGAACCGGGTGTCGAACGACGTATACACCATGAACCGGTTCTTCCGGATGCCCGCGAGGATGCGGTCGGCCACCTTGTCCGGTGAGGCCGCGTGCTTCACGAAACGGCCGGTGAGCTTGCGGACCGCGGGCGCATCTCGGTCGACGCCGACGATCTGCACCGTGTCGACCAGCGGAGTCGCCACCGCACCCGGCACCACGAGCGAGACACCGATCTTGTCGCGTTTGAGGTCGAATCGGAGCACCTCCGACACACCCCGCAACCCGAACTTGCTGGCACTGTATGCCGAATGCCAGGGAAGGGCGAGCAATCCCGCGGCCGACGACACGTTGACGATGTGCCCGCCGCGTCGCGCCGCCATCATCTGCGGCACGAAGTTCTCGATGACGTGGATCGGCCCCATCAGATTGACGTCGACCATGAGCTTCCAGTGCTTGTGTTCGAGCCGGTCGACGGTGCCCCACACCGACACCCCCGCAACGTTCGCCACGATGTCGACCGACTCGCACAGTTCGTGGACCTCGTGTGCGAACGCGGTGACGGCGTCGTAATCGGAAATGTCGAACGCAGCGGAATGCAGCACCGTCCCACCGCGGTTGCGGACAGCCGTCACGACGTCGTCGAGGCCGTCCGGGTGGAGGTCGGTGAGGACGAGTTCGGCGCCTTCGTCGGCCGCAGCGAAAGCGAGAGCCCGGCCGATTCCACTGGCCGCGCCCGTGACGAGAAACCTCGTGCCGCGCAGATCCTTGATCGCCATGGCGACACCCTAACCGCCAGAACACTCCGGAACGCGCAACCTGCTCTCAAAGCCTCTGCGACATCTCCTTCTGGTAGTCGAGAATGGTCCGTTCCAGCATTGCGGCGTCGTCCTCACGGCTCTCGTTGCGCGCGAGGTCCGCGCGTTCACGCAGCACCCGAATCGCGCGCCGCAATTCGTCGTCACTCATCCTGTGGTCCATGTCACACAGTGTGCCGGGTTGCGCTGATCCGCGCCATCGTCTCGTGTGACGGTTGCACGGTCGAGATAGTGCTCACAGGCAGATTGACGTCAGCGTAGGACACCTTCGTGGAGTGCCTTCAACACCGCGTTGGTGCGGTCGCGGGCACCGAACTTGAGCAGAATCGACGAGACGTGGTTCTTCACTGTGCCCTCGGCGAGGAACAGTGCCTCGGAGATCCGGCGGTTGCTGAAGCCCTCGGCCATCAGGCGGAGCACTTCGAGTTCTCGGTCGGTGAGGTCCGGTGCCCGCGAGGCCCCCGACCCCGTCCCCGACGGTGACGGGCCGGACCGGATCGCCCGGAGCAGCCGGTCGGTGATCGACGGCGCGATGAGAGTGCCGCCGTCGGCCAGAGTGCGCACCGCGTGCGTCAACTGCTCCAGAGTGACATCCTTCAGCAGATAGCCGCGCGCGCCTGCGCGAAGCGCGGCGAGAACGAGTGCATCGTCGTCGAAGGTGGTGAGCACCAGCACGGGTACCGCGATGTCCTGCTCACGCAACCGGTCGAGTGTCCAGATGCCGTCGTATCCGGGCATTCTCAGGTCCAGCAGCACCACGTCGGGATCCGTCGAGGAAATGACGTCGAGAGCCATCCTGCCGTCGTCGGCTTCACCGATCACGTCGATCTCGGCGATCTCCAGAAGACTCCGGATCCCCTGGCGCACGAGGGTCTGATCGTCGACCACCACGACACTGGTCATGAGGCAGGTACCCACGCGGTGACCCGGAAGCCGCGGGTCCCATCGAACGCGGCACTTCCACCGAGCGCCTCGAAACGTTCCGCAAGACCTCGCAGACCGTTACCGACGGTCAGCTTCCGCGCGCCGGCACCATCGTCCACTGCGGACAGGACGGCACCGCCGCGCTCCGACGACACCTCGATCCGCAGTGTGCGGGCACCGGCGTGACGTAGGGCGTTGGTGACGATCTCCTGCACGGCACGCACGAATGCGACGGCCTGTTCTTCACCGACGTCCACGTCGGAAGCGACATCGATCTGCACCTCGAGCCCCGGCAGATCACGCGCCACCTGGGTCAATGCGGCGGCCAGATTCAGGGGTTCGACCCGCAGCTCACCCACCGTGGACCGCACGTCGGCGAGCAACTCCCGCGCGACACCGTTCGCCCGCTCGACGTGCTCACGCGCCTGCTCGCCATCGCGGTGTCGCGCTGTTTCGAGTTCGAGAGCCAGAACAGTGAGCTGATGACCGATGAGGTCGTGCAGGTCGCGAGAGATCCGCAGCCGTTCCGCGGTGCGCGCCGACTCCGACAACAGGACGCTCGCCGCTTGTAGTTCGACATGGGCCTCCGTCAACTCCCGCCGCATCCGCTGTTCCCTCAGGAGCGAGACCGAACTGAACAGCGTCGCCAGCTGGATCAGGAGGTAGAAACCGCTGGTGAGGATCAGTGCACCCGTATCACCGCTCTGTTGGGCCGTGGCCCACGCGATGACGAAGGTATTGAGTGCCACCACGCACAGACCGACACGCACAGGCACGATGTAGACGCTCACCGCGGCGACGATGACCAGCAGCACCGGAAGCAGGCCCATACCCGGCGCTGTCGACACCACGGCCCAGGCCGTCACGACCGCCACCGCCCACGACACTGCACCGACCGTCGAAGGCCGTTCTGTCGCAGCGGCGACGAACAGGGTCACGAGCAGGACGCCGAACAGCACGATCCACAGAGCACGCGGAATCTCGGTCTGCGCGGCCCCGAACAGCACCGGCCCACCCACCACGATCGAGACGACGAGCATCGCTACACCCGACAGGCCCTCCGGTGTCCAACGTTGCACGTCACCACTTTAAGCTGCGCAAGCCCGCCTCCGAGGGTGCCGAAAGTCATGGCGCACATTCCTGACATCCGGCACGCGCGACGACCCACCCACGACTCGTAGCGTCGGCATCATGGACAGGACCACCGACAGCCGACCGGCGATCCAGGCCGATCACCTCCACAAACGGTACGGCGACCGGGTCGCTGTCGACGACGTGAGTTTCACACTCGGGGTCGGCGAAACGCTCGGCATCGTGGGGGCGAACGGAGCGGGGAAGACCACCACCGTCGAGATGGTCGCGGGGCTTCGGAAGCCGGACGGAGGACGCGTGCGCGTACTCGGCCTCGACCCACACCGTGACCGGGCACAGCTCCGGCAGATCCTCGGCGTGCAGTTGCAGCAGTCCACACTGCACGGGTCGCTGACCGTCGCCGAACTCGTCGGCCTGTATCGCACGTTCTATCCGAAACCCGTTCCTGCCGGGGAACTTCTGGAGATGGTCGGCCTCACCGAGCAACGTGATGTCCGATTCGAGAAGCTCTCCGGCGGGCAGCAGCAGCGGTTGTCGATCGCGCTCGCTCTCGTCGGGCAGCCACGCGTGGTCATCCTCGACGAACTGACCACCGGCCTCGACCCTCGTGCGCGGCGACAGATATGGAAGACCATCGAGCGATTGCGCGACGACGACGTCGCAGTTCTGCTGGTCAGCCACGCGATGGAAGAGGTCGAGCACCTGTGCGACCGCGTGGCGTTGCTCGACGCCGGAAACATCGTCGCACTGGACACCCCGTCCGGTCTCGTCGCGCGGGCAGCGGCGGAGAACCTCGACGACGCGTTCGTCGCACTCACCGGAAAAGAGTTGGAGGACACCGCATGAGCACCGCCGTCGACACCCACCGTCCGGGAGTCGCCGCCTGGCTGACGCTGACCGTGTGCGAGGCGAAGATGGTCGTACGCGACACCGCCGGCCTCGTCGTTCCGATCGGCCTTCCCCTGCTGATCCTGGTGATGAGCGCCTCGTCGGCGAGCAGCGAAGAAGTGGCGAACGGACGCTCGGTGCTGGACGTATTCGTGCTGCCGCTGGTGTTCACGATCATCACCGCCACGATCGGTGTCATCAATATGCCGAGCTTCCTCGCGTACTACCGGCGCACGGGAATTCTGCGACGACTGTCGGTGACTCCGGCGTCGCCCGCGATGGTCCTGGTAGCCCAGGTCGTGGTCAGCGTGCTGCAGACCCTCGTCGGGCTCACCGCAGCTCTCGTTGTGGCCACTGTCTTCTTCGACGCCCGCCTGCCCGTGAATCTCGGCACCGCTCTCGGTGTGTTCGCACTGTCGATGGCGGCGATGTATGCCGTGGGGATGATCGTCGCGGCAGTGTCCCCGACCCCGAACTCCGCCGTGGCGATCGGGCTCGTCGCGTTCTTCGCACTGGGTGCGACCGGGGGCTTGTTCGGGAGCCGTGATGCCCTTCCCGGTCCTGTGGCGACGGTCGGCGAATGGTTGCCGTTCGGCGCTTCGGTCGAGGCGATGTCTGCCGCCTGGGCAGGAACCCCCGCCGACCCTGCGCACTTCGTCGCCCTCTGCGTGACGATCGTGGTCGGTGTCGTGGTCGCGGCGGCACTCTTCCGATGGGAGTGATCCTGTGACGATCATCGGCTCTGTCGCACTCGTCGTGTTCGTCGTCGTCTTTCTCGTCGACGGGTGGACCCGCCCCGGCTATCATCCTGTGCGCCAACCGGTCAGCGCACTCGCGCTGGGCCGCCGAGGCCGGGTCCAAGCGACCAACTTCGTCGTGTGCGGTTCGGCAGTGACGATCGGGGCAGTCGGTGTCGCCGATGCGTTCGGCAGCGTGCTTCTCGCGGTCGCGATCGGGGTATTCGGATTGTCGCTCGTGGTCTCGGGCCTCTTCCCGATGGACGCCATGCGCGGATACCCGCCGGGCACACCGGACGAGACCCCGACGGAGTACTCGCGCCGGCACACTATCCACGACCAGGCGGGCGCGGTCGTCTTCACTTCGCTTCCCGCGGCGGCGGTCATCGCAGTCTTCACCGTGCCCGGCGCGGGATGGATGTGGCTCTCCGGTCTGGCCGCTGCCGCGCTGACCGCCGGCTTCGTCGTGTTCGGGCAGGCGTGGGAGAACGATTCCCGCTACGCCGGCCTCATCCAGCGGGCAGTGATCGTCGTCGGGTGGGCGTGGCTCGCGGTGCTGTTCATCCACGCAGCGCACTCGCCCGTACCCGCCACATAAAGGCTGCGAGTGGTGATGGGTGTACGGGAATTTCCGTACACCCATGACCATTGCGCGCACTTATAGCGCTGCGGACTCACCCTCCGGTGCGGGGCAGACAACGAAGGCACGATCTCACGTGGAGATCGTGCCTGTGAAGTGGTGGAGCTGAGGGGAATCGAACCCCTGACCTCTTCGATGCGAACGAAGCGCGCTACCAACTGCGCCACAGCCCCGAAAGTCCATACGGACCAACTCGGAAAACCTTAGCAAACCGACCCCACGAACACGAAATCCGGCTATCTCAGCAGGTCACAGGGCCAAGCAGCAGAAAACCCGCACCGTGTGATGCGGGCTTTCCGAGGCTGTAGATCGCACGCTTCCGGTCATGCACCGGAAGCGCGCCGGACCGGGAAGTCGTCAGGTTCGTCGTAACCCGGGTCGACGTAATCCGGGTACTCGTACTCGTCGTCGAACCGGTCGAGGTGCTCGAATTCGGGATCTTCGTCGTCGATCTCGAGAACCACTGCCCCCGGACGACGCAGCCGCGAGGGAACTTCGCCGTGGTCGCCGTCGCCGCGCACATGCACTCCGGTCGCCGCCGACCGCTGCAGTCGTGCCATTCGCCGCCGACGAATCTCTTGCTCGAGCCGGACCTGGCGACGCAGATAGAACAGGTAGCCGACCAGACCGGCCGTCACCAGACCACACACCCACCACATGGCCGACGAGAGGATCACGGCCAGCGCCGCGGTCATGATGGCGGCGATGAGCAGACCCAGGACGGCGCGCTGCCGGAAGTCGTATCGTTCGGCCGACGCGACGGCGTCTGCCTGCGGATCGAATCCTCCTCGGCCGCGTCGACGCGGAACGCCCTGACGAGCAGGTGGGCCGTCGACCTCGTACTGATATTCGTCGGAGTTGTCTGGTGCAGCACCGTCGAGGTCGCTGAGGTCGAGTTCGGTGTCGAGCCTGTCGTCTGTCTGAGTGTTCATACGAGCCTCCGCATGGCGGTGCGTGTGATCACGACTCGGACGCCAGTTCGGATCAGTGCGGTGACCGGCAGCGGGCCCACGGGGAGCCTTCGGCTTCTGGTCACCGCGATGCAGAACCCGTGTTGCGAGTGCGGCGTCGGTCGTCTGACGGATACGAGGACGCTTCGTGACCAGCATGGGAACCAGGACGAACAACCACACGGCAACTAGCCCGATCCACAGGAGTGAGTTCGGCATTCCGGCGGCCCTCCTCCCAGTTGTCGCCTACCAGTCCGTCGACGCCACTGACCGTTCCCAGGTTAACGGCATCACCACTCTTATCCCTACAGAAACGCCGACTCAGACGGCTACAGCCGTCACACGAGTCACGCGAAACCATGTGACACACTCTTCACTCTAGTCACACAGATATATATTCGCGGTGGGGATTGTTACTTATGTTGTACGTAACTTGCGTTACACATGGAGCTGTTCACCACTGAGTTGGGCGCTCAGGCCCAGGTCGCCCGACCGCTACGCACCAATCGGTCTGCCACCGAACCCGGCACCTCCTCGGCCGTCATCGCAACGAGAAGATGATCACGAAAACGTCCGTGCACATCGAGGTACCGCTGCAGCAGTCCCTCCTCGCGGAAACCGACGTTGCGCAGCACGGCGCGGCTGGGTTCGTTCTCCGGGCGCACCGTCGCCTCGACACGGTGCAGCCCGAGGGGACCGAAGCAGTGGTCGAGCCCGAGGGCGAGGGCTGCCGTCGCCACTCCGAGACCGTTGACTTCCTTCTCCACCCAGTAGCCGATCCACGCCGACCGCAGCGCTCCGCGCACGATGTTGCCCACCGTGATCTGACCGCAGTACCGCCCGTCGAGCTCGATCACCATGGGCACCATCAGCCCCTTACGGGCCTCCGCGCGCAGGCTCCGATACAGGCCCGGCCACACGGAGATGTGGTGCCGCACCTCCCACGGGGATTCACCCGTCGGTTCCCACGGCTCGAGATGATCCCGGTCGCGCGTACGCAGCCGGCTCCACGCGGCGGCATCCCGCAGACGCACCGACCGCACCGTGACAAGCCCACCCGAGACTCGAAGCGGCCCCAGATCGGCCGGCCACCCGGGGTGACGACTCATCCACGCTGCCCCAGGAACGACACATCCACCGGGTCACCCGTCCGGATCTCGGAAACATCCGGCGGGACCAGCACCAGGCAATTCGCCTCCGCAAGCGTGGCGAGCAGATGCGACGACCCGCCCGCGGCACCACCGAGTGCCTGCACCAGATAGTCGCCGGTCTCTTCGTCGCGCATGAGCTGCCCGCGCAGGAATCCCTTGCGACCGGGAATCGACGTGATCGGGGCGACCGTGCGGGCCGTGACGATCCGCCGCATCGGCTGACGACGTCCCAGCGCGATCCGGATGAGCGGGCGCACCATCACTTCGAACACGACAAGAGAACTGACCGGATTCGACGGAAGCAGGAAGGTGGGCACCTCGTCTCGCCCGAGCTGCCCGAATCCCTGAACGGACCCCGGATGCATGGCCACCCGCTCGACCTCGAGCGTTCCGAGGTCGGTCAGGGCCTCACGGACGTCGTCGAGCGCACCGCCACCGACAGCACCCGCGATCACGACGATCTCGGAGCGGATCAGCTGGCCCTCGACCACCTCGCGCAGCCGCTTCGGTTCGGTACTCGCGATCCCGACCCGGTTGACGTCGGCGCCGGCGTCGCGCGCGGCCGCGGCCAACGCGTAGGAATTCACGTCGTAGACCTGCCCCGGCCCGGGCGTGCGATCGATGTCGACGAGTTCGCCACCGACCGAGATCACCGACAATCGCGGTCGCGGGTGCACGAGGACCTTGGCCCGTCCGACAGCTGCGAGCAGGCCCACCTGCGCGGCACCGATGATGGCGCCCGCGCGCACCGCCACGTCGCCGGGCTGCACGTCGTCGCCGGTGCGGCGGACGTATTCGCCCGACCGGACCGCTTCGAGCACCTTGATCCGAACATCGCCGCCGTCGGTGCTCTCGAGCGGGAGTACCGCGTCGGCAAGTGTCGGCAGCGGCGCACCTGTGTCGACGCGCACGGCCTGTCGTGGCTGCAACCGGATCGGCTGGCGCGAGCCCGCACGAACTTCGCCGACGACCGGCAACGTCACCTCGGTGCGATTCTCGCCGGACTCCGGGTCCGGTCGCGCGCCCACCGCCTGTACATCGACGCTGCGCACCGCGTAGCCGTCGATCGCGGCCTGGTCGAATCCGGGCAACGGCCGCTCGGTGACCACTTCTTCTGCGCAGAGCAGGCCTTGTGCCTCGGAGATCGCCACCCGGACAGGCCTGGGTGCCACGGCTGCCGCCGTCACCCTGGTCTGCTGATCCTCAACCGACCGCATACCGCTACTCGTCCTCCAGCCCGCACTACCCAGCGTCACCGTTCACAGATCACCCGTTCGACGTCACCGTTCGAGACGTTCGACCAGCCACTCACGAAGCGAGGGACCGTATTCCTCGGTGTTCAACGCAGAGTCAACCGCAGCACGGAGGTAGCCACCGGGATTTCCGAGGTCGTGTCGAGTGCCGCGGTGAACCACGACGTGCACGGGATGGCCTTCGGAGATCAGCAAGGCGATCGCGTCGGTCAGCTGGAGTTCTCCGCCCGCACCCGGCTCGATGCGACGCAGCGCATCGAAGATCGCACGATCGAGCAGGTACCGGCCTGCTGCAGCGAAGGTCGACGGCGCATCCTCGATGGCCGGCTTCTCGACCATGCCGAGCACCTTGAGCACGTCGGGGTTGGTGGCGTCGGGCACGACCTCGACGTCGAAGACGCCGTAGGCACTCACCTGCTCCTTCGGCACGTCGATCGCGCACAGCACCGAACCACCGCGCTTGCTGCGCACCTTCTGCATGGTTTCGAGGACGCCGACGGGCAGCACGAGGTCGTCGGGCAGGAGCACCGCGATCGCGTCCTCGTCGTCGTCCAGCGCGTCCTCGGCGCAGGACACGGCGTGGCCGAGGCCGAGCGGCTGGGCCTGGATCACCGAGTCCACCTCGAGGATGCCCGACGATTTGCGAACCTTCGCGAGCAGCTCGTACTTGCCCTTCTCCTCGAGCTTGGACTCCAGGACGAGATCTTCGACGAAGTGCGCGACCACGCCGTCCTTACCGGGCGAGGTGACGATCAGCAGACGCTCGGCGCCGGATTCGGCCGCCTCGCCCGCCACCAGTTCGATCCCCGGCGTGTCGACCACGGGAAGCAGTTCCTTCGGCACGGTCTTGGTGGCCGGGAGGAAACGTGTGCCCATACCTGCCGCCGGCACGACCGCGGTTCTGAAATGCCGCGCGACCTCGGTCGAATTGTTCGTCATAAGCTCCCACCCTAACTTTTGCCGGCGAAGTGATGGCCTGGTGATCCTAAGGTGACGAATATGCATCCCTCGACCAAGGCCGATTGGCGCACCAAGGTCCTCGATGGACGACGCACGCTCGGCACCGAACAGCGCCGCAGCGAGAATGCCGCTTTGGCCACGTTAGCCGCAACGCTCGTTCCCGCCGACGTGACGGTATGCGCGTATGTGCCCGTGGGGTCCGAGCCCGGCGCCATCTCGATGCTCGACGCTCTGATCGATGCGGGCGCCGAGGTGCTCGTGCCGGTCACCCGGCCGGACACACCGCTGCGCTGGGCGCACTTCCTCGGCGCAGACACACTGGTCGCGGCAGGTTTCGGGCTGCACGAACCCACCGGCGACGCACTGCCGCCCGAGACGGTGGGCCTGGCACACACCATTCTCGTGCCCGCCCTCGCGGTGGACCGGCGGGGCGTACGGTTGGGCCGCGGCGCAGGCTTCTACGACCGCATCCTCCACCTGGCCGCGCGGGATGCGCGGATCGTCGCAGTGGTGCGCGACGACGAACTCGTCGACGAACTGCCCGAGGATCCGCACGACATTCGGATGGGATGGGCGCTCACACCGGGGTCGGGGCTGGTTCGTCTTGACTCCGACGAGCGTGCGGAACAACACAGTCCCTAGATTTGTTGGCACTGTCGACTATAGAGTGCTAAAGCCGAACTTTTACGTGGAGGAGCCCCCGGTGCCTACTTATTCATATGCCTGCACGGCGTGCGACAACAAGTTCGACATCGTGCAGTCGTTCAGCGACGAGTCGTTGACCGCATGCCCGGAGTGCACCGGCAAGCTTCGTAAGCTTTTCAACTCGGTCGGCATCGTCTTCAAGGGCAGCGGCTTCTACCGCACCGATTCGCGCAGCGGCAGCACCGCGGGCGAATCCGCTACTCCCGCGAAGACCGAGACCAAGTCCGATTCGGCGCCCGCCGCGGCGTCCACGTCCACGACCTCGACCTCGACCGCCGCAGCCGCCAGCTGACGCGTCCGACTCCTCCGGAGTTGTCCACAGGCACCCTGTTCATCCACAGGTTGCCCGAATTCGCCGGTTTCTCAGGTCCGGCGGGCCGATCCGAGTCCTAAGTTCGGAGCATGCCCGCCGGACCTGCGCCGTTTCGTCACCGTTCCCCACGACCCGCGTCGTCGCTGGAACTGAGCCTTCCCGACCGTATCCGCACCCTTCTGCGCCCCGGCTGGGCCCGCTCCGTGGCCGTCAGGCGCGTCGTAGCGGCGCTCCTCGTCGCCCTGGCCGCGCTCCTCGCCCTCAGAGACGATCCGGCCTCCGAACAGACCGCCGTGGTGGTTGCCGCGCGCGACCTGACTCCGGGAATCTCGCTCACCGCAGACGACGTCGAGTTCGCAGATCGCGACACCTCGGCCCTCACGGCAGGAACCCTCACCGATCTCGCCGACGCAGTGGGCCACACCCTCGCCGGCCCGGTGCCTGCCGGTGAAGCGCTCGTCGACACGAGGATCCTCGGGCCACGTCTCGCCGCTGCCGCGGTGGGTACCGAGAACGCGCGCGTCGTTCCCATCCGGCTTGCCGACGCTGGTGTCGGCCGGTTGCTGCGCGAAGGAGACAGAGTCGACGTCCTGACCGTGACGGGCGAGTCCGACGCGGCGATGCCCGATGCTCATGTGCTGGCTCGTGGCGCCGTGGTGGTGCTCGCTCAACACGGAGAGTCATCCGACCAGCGCGAACGCGTGATTCTCGTGGCACTCGAGTCGGAGCAGGCCACCGCGGTGGCTGCGGCGTCGCTCGCGAGCGCGTTGACCGTGACGCTCCACTGAGCCCACACGACAGACCCGATCGGTTTATCGTCCCATTATCGGCATGTGATGCAGGACACAACGCATCGCAGACGCGCCGATGCCCGCGTCCACGCGGTCCAGCCGAAAGGGAGAGCACCGCATGCTGAAAGGTTTCAAGGACTTCCTACTGAGAGGCAATGTCCTCGATCTCGCTGTCGCGGTGGTGGTCGGCACCGCCTTCACCGCCATCGTCACCGCCTTCACCGAGTACATCATCGAGCCGCTCATCGCCGCGCTCGGCGGCGAGAACGAGATGGGCTGGGGCTTCCAGATCATCGCCGACAACCCGTCGACGTTCATCAACATCGGTGCCGTGATCTCCGCGGCCATCAACTTCATCATCATCGCGGCGGTCGTGTATTTCGTGTTGATCATGCCGGCCAACGCGGCGAAGAAGCGCTTCATCACCGAGGAGTCCGACGAGAAGGCCAGCGCCGAGGATCTACTCATCCAGATCCGCGACATCCTCGAATCTCAGGCCTCACAGCCGGGCCAGGGTGGCGCGCACGCCAAGCCCGCGCCCGAACAGTCCTGAGCAAGCGAGAGTTTCACGGGTACTCGAAAAAGCTGGGCCCGCTCGCAGTGCGAGCGGGCCCAGCCTGTGACACTTTCGGCTTGCGCCGGACGTCTACTTAGACGGTCCAGGCCTGACCGTAGGTGGTGACGTTGTCGCCGTTCGCGGTGATCGCGCGGACGAACGGACGCACCTGGACAGCGCCGAGCACGCCGGAGGCGGTGCCGTGGACGTTGGAGAACTGAACGGTCTTGAAGTCGCCGTCGAACTCGCCCTCGGCGACGACGAGCTCCTCGATGCCCGGAGCCGGGGTCAGCTCGAGCTCGGCGTATGCCTGCGGGAGGATGTCGGTGACCTTGGCAGTCACTTCACCGGCCGGGAGCTTGGCATCCACACCAAGGCCGGGGGTCGAGTAGGTGACGCCGATGGCGCCGTCGATGCTGCCGGCCCATGCGAACTGGTAACCGAACTGCATGGTGGTGCCGGCCTCATCGGCTGCACCCTCGCCGAGGAGGTTGACGGTGCCGCGACCGTTGTGGAAGAACTCGCGGTTGAACGGGCTGCCACCGAGAGCCGGGACACCGTGAATGAAGGTGTCTTCCTGCGTCACGACGACCTCGAGGCCGTCGGAGACGATGCGATTCTGGTCGTTGACCTCGGCCGAGGCGGCACCCGAGGCACCGACGACCATGCCGAGAACTGCGGCACCGGCCAGGACGCTGTTGCGTGCAGCCTTGAAGCCACGCGACTTGATTCCCATGTTTACTCCGTACTAGGTGGTGGGGATTTACTGCGGGAGTGCTCGGACCGGACTCAGAGAGTCCAGACCTGGCCGTAGGTGGTGACGTTGTCGCCGTTGTCGGTGATGACGCGGACGAACGGGCGGACCGAGACGGGCCCGATGACGCCGGTGGCGGCACCGTGGACGTTCGCGATCTGAACTTCCTTGAAGTCGCCGTCGAACTGGCCCTCTGCGACGACGAGCTCCGCGATGCCGGGAGCGGGGGTCAGCTCAACGCCAGCGGTGACCTGGGGCAGGAGCCCCGTTGCCTTCAGCGTTTCTTCGGCATACGGCTCCGGGCTGGTCTTGCCGTTCGGAACGAAGAGCGGATCGCCCTTTGCCGTGCCGTCGGAAGTCTTCGCCAGTCGATCGTCCGAAGGAACCTTGTTTCCCTCGTAGTCGATGTAGTCGCCCTTTTTGACGATCTCACCGTTCTTGTCCGTGTACTCGTCCTCTACTTCGCTCTGATTCCAAAGCTGGTCGTAGAGTGGGACGTTCTTGACACCTTGCTTTGCATCCAACCCGAGCTGAGGGGTCGTCCAGCTGAAGCCGATCGCACCGTCGAGTGACGCCGACCATGCGACCTGGTAGCCGAACTGGAACGTCGAATCCTCGAACTCTGCAGCCTCGGGTCCGACGATGTTGGCGAGGCCGCGACCGTTGTGGAACCACTCACGGCTCAGCGGGCTGCCACCGATCGGGGGCACACCGTTGATGAAGGTGTCTTCCTGGGTGACGATGACCTCGTGGCCGTCGGAAACGATCCGGTTCTGATCATTGACCTCGGCGCTTGCCGCCCCGGCCGATCCGAGAACCAGACCGGCCACAGCGGCCGCCGCCACCGTGGCGTTGCGGGCGGTTCGGAAACCGCGACGCGTCTGAATCTTCATGAATGTCTCATCCGTTCTCTGCGTGCCGGGTTGCGCGACCGCGTCCGACAACTTGGTCGCCCTAGTCGTCCGCGAGGCGCATCCCACACAGAACTCACCGCCGGTCGTAGCCGCCGGTGAGCTCGCTGTTGATCAACGTCCGCACGGTTTGCGTTACCGATTCGTGATCAAGTCGGGGTCGCCGCGACCTTTCCTTGACCTGATCGAACCTGTGAGGAGATTAGACCGTGACCAATCTCGAGGCAATGGCTACGCCCAGCCTCCGGAACACTCACGAAACACAGCCGGACACAAGCCGGAAACGCAAAATATGCGCTACTCGGATTCACCCCAAGATCCCCGGACCACCCGCCCATTTGGGCGTAGTCATCACGAACCGGACGTTCGTGCAGGTAATCGGTCGAATTACGTGCACTTTCAGTGCACATACTTACCCCGCCGCTGTGATCATGAACACTCGTATCTCTCGCCACACTTCACCACGCAGGGAAACGCGACATTACGAACGGGTTGCGACACGCCGACCCCGAGGTCGGGTCAAGACTTAAGTTACCCTATGCAAAGTGATTGATATCACAGTTATCCATGGTGAGGCGGTACCTGGCGTTTGAGCCATTCGTCGGAGTCGTCCGATCTCTCGTCACCGACCCCGCGTTCGTCCTTCGTCGTGTCGGGAAGGGCGTCCCCGAAGATCCGAGCAAGCCGCGCCCGGTCGATCCGGGCGCGGCTCTTCTCTTCAGCGGTGTTGTCCGACCGAGCGGTGTAGTCGCGCTCGTCGTCGTCCGCCATGTCGTCAGCAGAGATGAGTTATTCCTCCACTCGCGACAACTCTTCGATGACATGGGTCGCGAGCGGCAACAGCGTTGCCATGCCGTCGCGGATCGCCGCGCGCGACGACGCGAGATTCACGACGAGCGTCGAACCCGATACTCCGACAAGCCCGCGCGACAGTCCGGCATCGACGGCACCCGACGCGAGACCGGACGACCGCAGAGCTTCGGCGATCCCCCTGATCTCGTGATCGAGCACGTCCGCGGTGGCGTCCGGAGTCACGTCGCGCGGGGTCACGCCGGTGCCGCCGACCGAGATCACGAGATCCACTCCCCCGATCACCGCTGTGTTGAGCGCGTTGCGGATCTCGATCTCGTCGGCCGATACCGACACAACGCCGTCGACGGCGTAGCCGGCTTCGACGAGCAGTTCCGTCACCAGCGGACCGGTCGAATCAGTGCTGTCTCCGTGCGAGACCCTGTCGTCGACGATCACAACGAGTGCTCGTCCTTTTCGGGGGGTTTCGAGTTCCATGGAGTCAAAGGTAGTTCGCAGGCCGTCCGGACGCGCCCTATGTTCGACAATCTCCATGATGTCTGCCTCCTGAATCATCGGCCACCATCCGCGTCGGAGGCGGTTTCGACATCGACCGTCGTCGGGTTGTTTCCCTGCGCGTCGGTATAGGTGACGCTCACCGTGGTGCCCGGCGCCTGCGAGCGGATCGCCGCGATGAGGGAATCGCCGTCCGTGACGACCCGGTCGTTCACCTTCGTGATGACCGAACCGGCGGGAATCCCGGCACGATCGGCGGGCCCGTCCTGGACCACCTCGACCACGGCGGCGCCGTTCACGTCCGCCCGAGCGGGGACCTGAACACCGATGAGCGCATGTGTCGCGGTGCCCGTGGCGATGAGTTCGTCGGCGATGCGCCGGGCCTGGTCGACGGGGATCGCGAAGCCGAGGCCGATGGAGCCGGACTGCTGACCCGACGTCGCGATGGCGGTGTTGACTCCGACGAGGCGACCTTCCATGTCGACGAGCGCACCACCCGAGTTACCGGGATTGATGGCGGCGTCGGTCTGGATCGCGTCGATCACAGTGCCCTGATTCCCGGTTTCACCACTGGCAGAGACGGGCCGGTTGAGCGCCGAGACGATCCCCGAGGTGACCGTGCTCTCGAGGCCGAGCGGTGAACCGACCGCCACCACGGGCTGACCCACCTGAAGGTTCTCCGAGTTACCCATCTCGATGGGGGTGAGGTCGTCGCGACCTTCGACCCTGATCACCGCGATGTCGGTCATCGGGTCCGTCCCGACGACACTGGCCTTTGCAGTCGATCCGTCGGCGAAAGCAACGGTGAGCTCTGCGCCCGGGCCTGCTCCCGCCACGACGTGATTGTTGCTGAGGATCAGGCCGTCGGACGAGAGGACGACCCCCGACCCTTCGCCCGCACCGGAACGTCCGACCACCTCGATACGTACGACGCTGGGCACGACCCGCTGCGCGACCGCCTGCACGGATCCCTCGGGGGCGTTCGCCACCGTCGTGGTCTCGGGCCGGGGCGAGTCGAGTGAGTTGACCACCCCGGCACCACCGGAATCACGGACCGACCATGCACCCACTGCGCCACCGATACCGCCACTGACGATCGCCAGGGCGACAGCACCCACGACGAGCGCGGTACGTCCGGACTTGCGCTGTTGCGGGGGCTGCGGCGCCTGCTGGTACGGAGCCGTCGGCGGGGTTCCGTACTGATACGGCTGCTGCGGCTGCGCGGGGCCGGGTCCATGCCCGGCTGGTCCATGCCCAGGTTGTCCGGAGCCGTGGGTGGGGTCGTCGGTCATTCGTTCGTCGCCTTCGTCCTTAGAATCGATCCGAGTGGAGGCTTTCTACTTCATCCAATATGAACCCGTCAGCTGAGAAGGTCCTGAAGAATCAGCTCAGAGTTTGCTGACAATTTCCACTCTCTCGGCGATCATCAGGCATCGAGCTGCGGCGTGCCCGGAAGAACGATGCGGATGAGTGCACCCCCGCGCTCCGACCTGTCCACGGCGATCGTCCCGCCGTGCTTCATCACCACTTGGCGCACGATCGCCAGGCCCAGCCCTGAGCCGGGCATCGACCGCGCCGTCGTCGCACGGTAGAACCGTTCGAACACCAGCTCCCGCTCTTCTTCGGGGATGCCGGGTCCGGCGTCGTCGACGGTCAGTTCCATCAGTCCGGTGCCGATCTGGTGCATCTTCACCACCACGTCCTGGTCGGCCGGGCTCCACTTCGCCGCGTTGTCGAGGACGTTGACCACCGCTCGGGTGAGTGTCGCGTGGTCGCCGAAGACGAACCACGGTTCGGTGACAGCGGTGAAATCGATCTCCGTACGACGTCGTCGTGCGCGCTCGAGGCTGCGATCGACGACCTCGGCGATGTCGACGGCCTCGAAGACCGTCTCCGGCGCATCCTCCCTTGCCAGGTCGACGAGGTCGCCGACGAGGGTCGACAGTTCCGCGATCTGGCCGACGACGTCTTCGCGGAGTTCGGCCATGTCGTCGTCGGGCAGGCTCGGTGCCCCGGGACGGCTCGCGGCGATGAGCAGTTCCATGTTGGTTCGCAACGAGGTCAGTGGCGTGCGCAGCTCGTGGCCGGCATCGGCGACGAGCCTGGATTGTCGCTCCCGTGATTCGGCGAGCGCCCGCAACATCATGTTGAAGCTCTCGGTGAGTCGCGCGAGTTCGTCGTGCCCGGTCACCCGGATGGGTCTCAGGTCGTCGGTCCTCGCGACACGTTCGGCGGCGGCGGTGAGTCGCGCGATCGGCCGCAGACCGGTGCGACCCACCGTTGCACCGACAGCCGCGGCGAGCACCACCCCGCACCCGCCGACGATGAACAGCACGCTCGCGAGCCGGTTGAGCACTTCGACGGTGGGTCGCAGTCGCTGCGCGATGACGATGGTGCTGCCGTCGGGGATCTGCTGCGCCAGGACCCGGTGCTGCGCGACGGTCCGCAACGACGACGGTTGATCGCCCTCGGCGACGGCGAGTTCGGGCTCTCCGATCGGCACCGACGACCCGGGCGGCACATATCGGCCGAGGTCGGGGTAGATCAGCGCGACGCTGATGTCGGAGCTGTAGAGCTGGGCGCCCCCGATGTAGCGGGGATCGTAGGTGATCAGCGTGCTCGATTCGACGAGCGCGGCCACCCGGGCGTGCAGTTGCTTGTCGATGTCCGAGTAGAGGGCACGCGACACCACCATGTACGCGGCAATGGATGTCACCGCGACCGCGAGCGCTACCGCTCCGGCAGCCAGCCAGGTGACCCGGGTGCGCAGCGGCACCGAGCGGGTCAACAACATGGGAGGTCTCATCTGCTCACTCACGGAGGGGTCTCGCGGAGCACGTAGCCGACGCCGCGCACCGTGTGGATGAGTCGCGGTTCGCCCCCGGCCTCGGTCTTGCGTCGCAGGTACCCGACGTACACCTCGAGGGCGTTACCCGACGTCGGGAAGTCGTAGCCCCACACTTCCTCGAGGATCCGGCTACGAGTGAGCACACGCCGCGGATTCGCCATGAGCATCTCCATGAGCGCGAACTCGGTGCGGGT
Organism: Rhodococcus sp. NPDC060086; assembly: GCF_042730275.1. NCBI lineage: Bacteria > Bacillati > Actinomycetota > Actinomycetes > Mycobacteriales > Nocardiaceae > Rhodococcus > Rhodococcus sp. NPDC060086. Next base: position 19,539 of record NZ_JBHWWZ010000036.1, on the reverse strand, counting down.
GAAGCTGATCTGCCTGTCCCCGCGGGCTACCTCGCGGGTCGCGGGATTGAGGGTGAGGTCGTCGAAGCTCATCGCGTCCTCGAGCCCACCTTCCGGATCCGGGCCGGCGCGTCGTAGCAGCGCCCGGAGCCGGGCGAGGAGTTCTTCGAGCGCGAACGGTTTGGGGAGGTAGTCGTCGGCGCCGGCATCGAGCCCCGATACCCGCTCCGACACCGAGTCGCGTGCGGTGAGCACGAGGATCGGCAGGTCGTCGCCGGTGCTCCGCAGTCGGCGGCACACTTCGAGCCCGTCGACGCGCGGCATCATGACGTCGAGCACCATCGCATCGGGTCGGGCGGCGGCGACCTTCTCGAGTGCGTCGTGCCCGTCGAACGCCAAGTCGACGGTGTATCCATTGAAGCTGAGTGATCGGCGCAGGGACTCCCGCACCGCCCGGTCGTCGTCGACCACCAAGATGCGCATGCACACCAGTGTGAACCGAAGCGCTGAGAGGTGCCTGAGAACGGTTGCGCGTCAAGCCCGTGTCGCGAGTCCGGTACGATTGCGCAATCGAGACGCTGCGGACGGTCGCCCAGGCGGCCACCTGCGGAAGTTCGGGTTCTCATGGACACGTGAGCCTGCCCGCCCCGGGAGTTACCCGGCGTCCACGTCGAGCTGGTGAGGAGCGAGGAATGGCTGTCAAGCGAGGACCGTCGAAGAAGTCGCGTGCCGTCGAGGGCCGCAAGCCGAAGAAGAATCCCCTCTTCGCGGCAAAGATCGATCATGTCGATTACAAGGACGTGAACCTGCTCCGCACGTTCATCTCCGACCGCGGCAAGATCCGCAGCCGCCGCGTCACGGGCCTGACCCCGCAGCAGCAGCGCGAGGTCGCCATCGCCGTCAAGAACGCCCGCGAGATGGCTCTGCTGCCCTACGTCAGCAGCAAGTAACACGCATCGAAGGCGCCCCTCCCGATTTTCGGGAGGGGCGCCTTTCGTCACGGTCGAGTGTGCAGTTGTTGTCGTCTGTACTCGATGCGCGCGCCGAGTTGTGCACGCTCAAACTGGCGCTCCGGCCGCACGGAGCCGCTGCCGGACCCGGGCCACGATCGATGCGGGCTTTCGCCGAAGCTGCTCGGAGTTGACGCGGACCACCGACCATCCGAGCGACGCGAACGCTTCGTAGCGCTCGATGTCGTACGTGCGCTGACGTTCGTCGGTCCAATGGTGAGTTCCGTCGTACTCGACGGCTGTGCGCCATTGTCGCCATCCCATATCGGCGTGCCCGATCACCCGTGAGCCGTCGACGATCGGCACCTGCGTCTCGGGGGTCGGTAGGCCGCTACGGACGAGCAGCAGCCGAACCCGGGTCTCGGGGATCGATTCGGCGCCCGGGTCTACCAGCGCCACAACCGCGGCCAACTGCTTCAAGCCACGCTCACCGGGATGACGCGCAGCGAGGTCGAGGATGCCGCGGGGGTGAAGGCCGGTCGCTCGGCACAGTCCGTCCAGTGTGGCGATCGCGTCGTCACGCTCGAGCCGGCGCCCCACGTCGAACGCTGTCCGGGCCGGTGTCGTGACACGCATCGCGTCGACGACGCACATCTCGTCGTCGCTCAATGCGGTGCTGTGGATCACCACTCCGGCGGAGCCTCGGCGGCTACCGGTGCGAACGAGTTCGGCCGGGGCGGTCGTGTCGATCCAGCGGCAGCCGTGCAGAGCCGCAGCGGACAATCCCGCCGCCACACCGCCGCGAGCGGACCACAGCCACGCCGCCCGCGCCCGCAGTACCGGAGTCACCTCCACGTCCGGATGGATGTAGACGTTGCGGTGCACCCGCCGGAAGCGGCGGAGCTGTCGCAGCGACACTCGGCCCGCGGCCACCGCTTCGGTGCCGATGAACGGTTCGTCGAATTCCCCCATGAGCACCGACAATGCCCGGCGCTGCGCCCGCAGGGAAGGCGCGGGAGGCATATGTGGACAACTTCGTCGTTGTGCACAAGTGGGCAGTTTTCATGACATTTGCGACCAGATGTGCATGGTCGATCGAGCGCCGTCAGGAGATCATTAGACTAGGCAATCGTGTCTGGCGTGATCTCGGGATTCACTGTGATCTTCGTGATCATCGCAATCGGCTTCGTGCTGGGCCGACGCGGCACGCTCGGCGCCGAGGCACAGACGGTACTCAGTCGCATGGTGTTCGTCGTCGCCACGCCCGCGTTGTTGTTCGACGCGCTCGCCACCTCCGACCTGTCGACAATCTTCTCCGAGCATCTCTACGTCGGCGCGACCACCGCGTTCGCCGTGTCCATCGTCTACATCGTGATCGCCCGGATATGGATGAAACGTGCGGTCCCCGAGTTGACGATCGGCGCGCTCTCATCCGGATACGTCAACTCCGCGAACCTCGGCATCCCCATCGCCGTGTTCGTGCTCGGCGACGCCTCGTTCGTCGCGCCCCTGATGCTGTTCCAGATCGTGGTGCTCTCCCCCATCGCGCTCACCGCCCTCGACCTGTCCACCGCGCGACCGGGAGCATCGCGGATCCAGACGCTCATCACACCGTTCAAGAACCCGATCGTCGTCGCCGGTGCTGCCGGGCTCGTCGTCGCAGGGACGGGGTGGAGCGTGCCCGACGCACTGCTGCAACCGATCCAGCTTCTCGGCGGCGCGTCGGTGCCCGGCGCACTTCTCGCGTTCGGGTTGTCGCTGCAGGGCGTGCGGGTACTCCAGAAGGGCACCAGCCCGAGGCGCGACATCGCGCTCGCGTCGGTGCTCAAGATCGTCGTCCAGCCGGTGCTCGCGTGGGCGATGGGTCGCTACCTGCTCGGGCTCGACGGCACAGAACTGTTCGCGGTGGTCGTCGTCGCGATGCTGCCGACCGCGCAGAGCGTGTTCGTCTACGCGAGCGCCTACGGCCGCGGCATGGTCCTCGCCCGCGACGCCGCGCTCGTCACCACCATCGCGGCGATCCCAGGGATCGGCGTGGTCGCCGCGCTACTCGCCTGATCTTCCCACCGACCACGCGGCCCACAGTCGCGCGTACCGGCCGCCGCGGCGAACCAGCTCGTCGTGCGAGCCCTGTTCGACGATCCGCCCGTCGTCCATCAGCACGATCCGGTCGGCGCGCGCCGCCTGGCTCAACCGATGAGCGACGATCAGCGCGCTCCGCCCCTTCAATGCCTCCTCCGCCGACGCCTCGAGCTCGTCGGCGCCTGCCGACCCCGCGTCGGCCGTGGCCTCGTCGAGAATGACCAGGGCCGGATCGAGCAGGATCAGGCGTGCCAGCGCGAGCTGCTGTTCCTGCATCGGAGTGAGGACGTGGCCGCCCGAGCCCACCTCGGTGTCGAGCCCCGACGGCAGCCGCGACACCCAGCCGTGAGCTCCGACCCGTTCGAGCACGGAGACGAGCTGCTCGTCCGTTGCGTCGGGAGCTGCCATCCGCAGGTCGTCGCGCACCGCTCCGGAGAACACGTGCACTTCCTGGGTGACGAGAGCGATCTCGCGGGTACGACGCTCGTCGCCCAGTTCAGCGATCGGGACTCCACCGAACGTCACGGTTCCGGCGCGTACGGGATGCACGCCCGCGAGCAGCGCTGCGAAGGTGGTCTTCCCCGCCCCGGAGGCACCGACGAGCGCGACGTGTTCGCCGTCGCCGATTGTGAGATCCACCCCGTGCACGATCTCCGGTCCGGTCTCGTATCCGAAACGCACGTCGCGCGCGACGAGTTCACGGCCCGCCGGCGACGGCGACTCGGCATCCTCGCGATCCGTGCCGTCGTACTCTTCGCACTCCTCGATCAGACCCGCGATCCGCGACAGGGACGCGAGTCCGCTCTGCAGCGAGTCCATCACCATCAGCAGCTGTCCGAGCGGCCCGAACAGTCGCAGGAAGAACAGCATCGCGGTGGTGGTGACGCCGACGGTGACCGCGCCGCCGTCGACGAGCAGGAACCCGACGAACAGGATCGACGCCATGCCGAGGAATTCGGCGAGGTTCACCCGGCCGAACAGGCGGTTCACGACGATGCGGGCCCGCAGCTCCCACCGCGCGACCCACCACGAATGTTCGTCGATCGGGCCGGCGAGGCTCGGTCCGAGATCGAACGCGTGCACCGTCGGCAGGCCACGGATTCCGCCGAGTACGTGGTGCGCACGCTCCCCCATCGCGATCCGCGACTTCTGATAGATCGGCGGGGCGGCGCGCGTGTACATGCGCGCACCCAGATAGTGGACGGGCAGCACCACGATCAGCACAATCAGGAACCGCCAGTCCAGCACCGCCAGGCCGAGCATCGTGAGCACGACGGTGAACAGTGCACCGGAGATCGCGGGGGCGGCCTCACGGATTGCGGAACTGACCTGAGCGACATCGTCCGTCGCCCGCGACACGAGGTCGCCGCTGCCCGCCGATTCGATCCGGGCCAGCGGCATGCGCATCGCCGCCGCGAGCATGCGTTCGCGCAGGCGTGCCAGACCGGTCTCGAAAAGCTGCGAGGTGAGCATCAGGCCGAAACCACTCAATGCAGCGAACACCACGACGCCGACGACCATCGCCGCGGCGAGCCACGCGATGTCGGTGAGATCGCCACCCTCGAGCACGACATCGACCGACCGCCCCATCGCCCACGGCGTCACCAATCCGGCCGCGGCACCGACCACCAGCACGACGAACAGGCCGCACGCCGCGGGGCCCTTACCTGCGAACGCCGAGCGCGAGATGCGGACAGTGCCGCGCGCATCCGCGGTCCGGAACCGCTCACCTGCACGAACGCCAGTGGTGGTCATCGGCTCTCTCCAGGGGATGCGAAGGAACGTCCAGGTACGTCGCGGTCGGTCAGCACGACCACGTCGTCGGCCGCTGCCGTGAACGCGGGCGATCGGGTGAACACGACCGTGGTCTGTCCGCGCCGCAGCTCCGGCAGGCGTTCGGCGATCGTGGCCTCGGTGACGGAGTCGACGGCCGTCGTCGGATCGACCAGAACGAGCACCTCCGCCGGCGCGGCGAGAGCGCGTGCGAGCGAGACACGCTGGCGCTGTCCACCGGACAGCAGCCGCCCGGCCTCACCGACCGGTGTGCCGAGTCCGGCGGGCAGTACTCGTGCGACGTCGTCGCACGCGGCAGCGAACACCGCACGGGTGACCCGCGCATCGGCATCGGAAGCGCCCTCCGGTATTCCCGCGGCGATGTTGTCGACGACGGTGCCCTCGAACAGGTGCGACGCGTGCGGCACCACCCGCATGCTGCGCCTGGCTGCGTCGGATCCGAGGTCGAACAGGTCGACGCCACCGATGAGGACGCGGCCGCGTTCCGGGTGTCGTGAGCGCGACAACACGGCGACGAGATCTGCGGTGGTCTCGGCGTCGGTGTGGACCACGACGAAGGTGCCCGCGGTGATGCTCAGGTCCAGGTCGCGCGCGTGTCCGGCAGTCAATGAATCGAATTCGACGGCGGAGTCGCCGGGAGCGTCACGATCACCGGTGTCGACGGCGGGCGGCGCCTGCAGAACACTGAGAACTCGTTCCGCGGAGGCGACCGCTGCCGCCCACACCGCACCCATGTTGGATCCGAGCGCGGCGAGCGGACCCATGATCACCTGTGTCACGCCGACGACGGTGATGAGCTGCCCCACGGTCAGCGACCCGGTCACCGCCATCGCTCCTGCCGCCACAGCGACACCGACGATGAGCAGGCCCGACGCCAATTCCATGGTCGCGATGTATGCGCCTTCGGCACGGGCCGAACGGAGTACGCCGTCGAGGGCACGGCGACTCGCTCCCACATACCGCCGCGACGCCTCCGCGTCGGCACCGATGCCCTTGACGACACGAATGCCCGTGACGAGGTCGGTGGCGGTGCCTGCGGCCGCACCCGCGACCCGCTGTTCCTCGAAGCTGCGCCGGCGCAACGGGCCCGAACCTTTGTCGAGCAGCCACAGGATCACCGGCGCTCCGATGAGAATCGCCAGGCCGAGCGGCCACGACACGCTCAGAAGCATGATTGCTCCGAACACGACCGCGGCGACGTGACCGATCGGGTACACCATGACGGCGATGCCACGGGCGAGCTGTTCGACGTCCGACGTCGCGATGTTGAGCATGTCGCCGGGGGTCCGCTGCGGACCGCCCACACCGCGCACGTCGAGGATCCGGTCGGTCACGCGCGTGCGCATCCGATGCTGCACCGCGAGCATGCCTGCCTGCCCGATCCGCCCGCCGAACCGGGCCGACACCGTCAGGACCGCGAAGACCGCGGCGAGGACGAGCAGCCACCGCCACAGCGCATCGAAGTCTCTGGTGGCGACCGCCCGGTCGATGGCCTGCCCCATGACGACGGGCACGAGCGTCTCGCACACCTGATGGATCGCGACCAGCAGCGCGGCGGGAATCGTCCACTTCTTCGCCGCCAGCATCGTCCGCACGGTGAACCGGCGCGGAGTGGTCGTGTCGTCGACGACGACCTCGGGCGTCGGCATCGCCCGGGGAGGCGGGTCGAAAAACACTGGCAGCTTCATGGTCCTCCGGTCATCGTGCGCGGCCTCCACACATTGCCACGTGGCACGCCTACGGTGGAAAGCATGCGTCTGTTCGTGCTCCTCGCCTGCTGCCTTCTCGCCGCCGCCTGCGGTTCGACACCCCCGGACGTCGAGCCGCTACCGGAGAGTCCCGAACCCGCAGGCGCCACGGTGTTTTCGGCGCGACCCGACATCGTCGAGGCTCATCCTCTGACGATCACGTCTTTCTCGCGCAGCGGCGACGACCGGATCTCGCTGCATTTCGAGACCGGAACTCCGCAGTGCTTCGGCGTCGATCCGACCGTGACCGAGACCGACGACGTCGTGACGGTGTCGCTGATGGGCGGCACCTTGCCCGAGATGCAGGACAGCATGTGCATCATGGTCGCGGTGTTCGGAACCATCGAGGTTCAGTTGGAGTCACCGCTCGGGGATCGAGTGGTCACCGCCGCCTGACCCATGCAGTCTCCTCCTCGGCACTGGCTCCTCTACCTCTGCGTCTCCACCGCACTGCTGCATGCGGCATTCCAGTCGGTGCGCGTCCTCGTCTCGTACCGGATCCTCTCCCTCGGCGGCGACGCCGCGGCGATCGGCATCATCACTGCCCTGTATGCGCTCGTACCGTTGCTCGCGGCGGTCCGGATGGGACGTGCCGTCGACCGCGGTCACGCCACCGTGATCCTGCGTGTCGGGATCGTCGTGTCCACGGTGGGGGTCGGACTGATCGCGATGAGTTCGGGCCTGCTCGTGCTCGGACTCGGCAACATCGTGCTCGGGCTCGGCCAGCTGCTCGTCACCGTGTCCGGTCAGGCATTCGTCTCGATCCTGTCGCCGCCGGGCGAACTCGACCGTGGCTTTGCCGGCATCACCCTCGGTGTGTCGATCGGGCAGGCGGTGGGCGTACCGATCGCGGGTGCGATCGCCGCGACACACAGCACCGGCGACGGCGACGTCGAGACCACGGGCGCACTCGTGGCGATGACTGTGCTGGCGGCGCTCGCGTTGCCCTTCGTCCTCGGCTTGCGGCAACCGCCCGGATCGGGGCGCAGCGCCGACGACGGGCCACCCCAATCGGTACGTTCGATGCTCGCCACCCCCGGCATGAAGCCCGCGATGTTGTCGAGCCTGATCGTGCTGGCCTCCGTCGACCTCATCGTGGTGTACCTGCCGCTTCTCGGTGAGAAGTTCGGATTCGGGGTGCTGCTCGTGTCGGCGCTGCTCACCGCGCGGACCGTCGCGTCGATCGTGTCGCGCGCGTTGCTGCCGTGGGCGCTGCGACGGATCCCGCGTCGGCAGCTGCTGTTGTCGGCGACGGCGGGCACGATCGTGCCGGTCGCGTTGATCCCGCTGGTGCCGAATCCGTGGGTGATCGGTGTGCTGCTCGCGGTGTGCGGGGTGTTCTGGGGTGTGGGGCAACCGCTGACGATGACGTGGGTCGTCGGGCTGGTCGCGCCGCCGGATCGAGCGTCGGCGCTCGCGGTGCGGCTCACCGGAAACCGTCTCGGTCAGGTGATGGTGCCGCTCGCGGCGGGCGCGATCGCCGGCGTCGCGGGTGTCGCCTCGGTGTTCTGGGTGACGGCGGCCCTGCTGTCGGCGGCGGCCACCTCGACGTGGCGCGCCCTGCGCAGCTAGCGACGCCGCCGCATCCGCACGTAGTTGCCCACCACCGCGGCACCGAGACCATCGAGATCCGGCGCCACCACCCGGCCACCCACACGCCGCGCCATGTGGTCGACGATCCGTGCGAGCCCGGGATCGTCGCCGAGACGGAAGATCGTCACCTGCGCATCGATCTTCGCGAGATGATCGAGTTCCCGCACGGTCAGCCCGAGTGTCCGTGCGCTGGGCGGATAGTCGAACGCCGCGTACCCGTCCGGTTCGAGGTGCGCGGTGGGCTCGCCGTCGGTGACGACGAGCACCACCGGCTGCGCGTTCGGATGACGTCGTACGTGTCTGCCCGCGAGCAACAGCGCGTGATGCAGGTTGGTGCCCTGCTCGTAGACGCCGTCCAACCCTGCGAGTTCGGGGGCCGTCACGACGCGCGCGTGCCGTCCGAACGCGATGAGTTGCAGTGCATCGCCGCGAAAGCGGGTGGACACCAAGTGGTTCAATGCGAGCGCGGTGCGCTTCATGGGCACCCATCGTCCGTCCATGACCATCGAGAACGAGGTGTCGACGAGAAGCGCGACCGCGGCCTGCGCACGCTGTTCCGTCTCGACCACTTCGACGTCCGACACCGCCATCCGCACGGGCACCCCCGGATCGCGCAGGGTCGCATTGGTCAAGGTCCGAACCACATCCCACGGTTCGGTGTCGCCGAATTCCCACTGCTTGGTGGCCCCGGTCGGTTCACCCATCGCACCCGCGCGGCGCGTCTCGCGTTGCCCGCCCCGCGACGAGATCCGGTTCATCACATCGCGCAGCGCGTGCTGCCCGAGTTGCCGCATCGCCTTCGGCGACAAGCGCCACTGTCCGTCGGCACCGCGATCGAAGAACCCCTGTTTCTGCAGTTCCTTTTCGAGTTCGGCGAGGGTTCGCGCATCGGCGGCGGCTTCCGGGCCGAGGTGACGTTCGAGTGCGTCGAGGTCGACGTCGTCGAGCGATGCACCCGCATACTGCTGCGACAGCTGCTCGGCGAGCTGGTCGAGTTCGGAGATCTCCTGCAGCGCACCGGTGCCCTCTCCGAGCCCCATGCCCTCGTCGCCACGGAACCGCTGCGACCCCGTCCAATCTTCACCGGGCCTTGCCGCGCGCAGGTTCCCGTCGAGCCGGTCGAGCTGCTGCATGAGGTCGGGTGATCCGAATGCCTGCTGAGCCAGCGCATCGAGCTCGTCGCGCTGTTCCTGCGTCAGCGAATTGCGCAGTCGCTGCGCCGCGGCAGCACGCTGCGCGAGAGAGTCGAGCAGTTCCTCGACGTTCTGCGGATTCTCCGGGAAGAACTCGCCGTGCTCGGCCATGAACTGCTCGAAATCTTCCGGGGTGTCCTCACCGCGGGAGTGCTTGTCGAGCAGATCGTTGAGGTCCGAGAGCATCTCGGCGATGCGCTGCCGATCTTCGGCGGTCGCGCCCTCGAGCGCTTGTTTCATCCCCGTGAATCGCTGGTCGAGCATCTCCCGGCCCAGCAGGTCGCGGATCTTCTCGTAGTCCTCGCGCGCCTGGGTGCTGCGCCAGTCGTAGTCGGCGAGTTCCTGCACGGCTTGCGCCGTGGAACCCGGAAGTTCCTCCATGCGCATCTCCGAGAAGCGCGCATCGTCGTCGAGGGCCCGCGCGAGCGTTTTCCGTTCTTCGAGGACCGCCTTGTCCAGCAGTTCGCGTACTTCCCGCAGGGTGCCGTCGAGGTTGGTGCGGTCGAGTAGCTCACGCTTACGCCGGTTCGCCTGCGCCGCAAGTTTGTCCAAGCCTCGCATGTTGTCCTGACCGCGCCGGAGCAGCTCGCGGAGGGCCTGCCGCGGGGAGCTCCCGGCGAGGACGTCGTCGCCGATCGAGGCGAGTGCCTCGCGCAGATCCACCGGCGGAGCGAGCGGGTCACCGCCGTGATACGGACCGTAGCGAGCGGCCCGACTCATCAGGAGTACACCGCCGCGCCGTCGTCGCCGGTGTCCTTGGAGATCCGGCGTGCGAGGTAGAGCCCTTCGAGGGCGAGTTCGATTGCGGATGCCCTGGATCCGGGGTCGCTCGCGTCGAGGCGGTCGGCGACGTCGTCGAGCACTGGCAGTTCCGGCAGCTCGTCGAGCAGTACTTTCGCCGTGATCCGCTCACCTGTCACCACGGGCTCGCCCTGTTCGACGGCCGAGACAAGGGGCGCGAGATCGATGCCTGCGAGGCGGGCGCGGGCGGTCTCTGCGGTCGCGCGACGCAGCAGATGGTCGAGGACCTCGAATTCGCGTCCTTCTTCACCGGACTCGAATTCGACCTTGCCGCGCAGCACCTCGACGACCGTGGCGAGATCGACCGGGCGCGCCACCGGGTCGGCCTCCCCCAGCACCGCACCGCGGCGCACGGCCGCGGCGGCGACGGTCTCGGCACCCGCGACCGCGAACCGCGCCGACACACCGGAACGCTGATCGACGGACGTCGACTCACGCAGCAGCCGGGTGAAGCGCGCGAGGATCTCGAGCAGGAATCCTGGGACGCGTGCCTGCAGGTCGGCTTCCTGCTCGATGACCGCGATCTCGTCGCGGAGTTCCATCGGGTAGTGGGTGCGGATCTCGGCGCCGAAGCGGTCCTTGAGCGGAGTGATGATGCGCCCGCGGTTCGTGTAGTCCTCCGGGTTGGCGCTCGCCACGAGCAGCACGTCGAGCGGAAGCCTGATGGTGTATCCGCGCACCTGGATGTCGCGTTCCTCCATCACGTTCAGCAGCGACACCTGGATGCGTTCGGCGAGGTCGGGCAGCTCGTTGACGGCGACGATGCCGCGGTGCGAACGCGGCACGAGACCGAAGTGGATGGTCTCGGGGTCGCCGAGGCTGCGACCCTCCGCGACCTTGACGGGGTCGACGTCGCCCACGAGGTCGGCGACGGACGTGTCCGGCGTGGCCAGCTTCTCCGAGTAACGCTCACTGCGGTGCCGCCACGCGACGGGCAGGTCGTCGCCGAGTTCGGCCGCGCGACGGATCGACGCGGGTGTGATCGGCTCGTAGGGATGCTCGCCAAGTTCCGACCCGGCGATCACGGGTGTCCATTCGTCGAGCAGTAGCGGCAGGGTGCGCAGCAGCCTGGTCTTGCCCTGACCTCGCTCACCGAGCAACACCACGTCGTGGCCGGCAAGCAAGGCCCGTTCGAGCTGCGGGACCACCGTCTCGTCGAATCCGACGATGCCGGGCCACGGGTCGGCGCCGTCGCGTAGCGCTGTGAGCAGGTTCTGCCTGATCTCATCCTTGACGGAGCGCTGCACGTGTCCGGACGCGCGCAGCTCACCGAGGGTGGATGGGCGGGATGTGGGTGACGTCACCTCACCCAAGGTACGACCGTCGCGTCGTTTCGGCATCCCCTCCGGTTTCCGGGGCGTGAAAGGGCAGCGCCGGGGCGTGTCGCACTTACACTTCCGCTCATGGACACCTGGCTCCTGGCGACACTGCTCGGTCTCGGCCTGGCCGCCGCGACCGGGTTGCGCACGTTCCTCCCGCTGCTGATGTTGAGCGCGGCCGTGCACTTCGAACTGTTCGGCATTGTCGTGGGTGATTCGATGCAGTGGGTCGGTTCCACGGCGGCGCTCACGGCGCTGGCGATCGCGACCGTCGCGGAGGTGCTCGCAGATCTGATCCCGTTCGTCGACAATGCATTGTCTCTGGCCGGTACGGTCACTCGCCCGATCGCGGGTGCGCTGGTGGCGTGGGCGGCGTTCAGCAATCTCGATCCGACGTGGGCGGCGATCGCCGGGATCGTCGTGGGCGCGCCCACCGCGCTTGCGGTGAGCACCGCGCAGACCGGCACCCGCGCCGTGAGTACCGCCACAACCGCGGGAGCAGGCAACCCCGTGTTGTCGGTGGTCGACAGCACCGTGTCGTTCGTGACGTCGCTGATCGCGCTGGTCCTGCCGCTGCTCATCATCCCTTTGTTGATCTTGTTCGGCTGGGTCGGGTTCAAGGGATACGACCGGATGCGACGCGCACGCCGCGCACGACCGGCCTGAATGCCCGCACGGTCGGATCCTTCTGATAGACAAATGACATGTCGGACACCGAAATCACCTTTTCCAGCGGCGATGTGACCCTGCACGGCAGCATGCGCATCCCCGTCTCGATCAAGGGAGCGGTACCGGCAGTTCTGTTGCTCGCGGGCAGCGGCCCCACCGATCGCAACGGCGACAGCGCCCTGCTCCCGGGCCCGATCGGGACGCTTCGCCATCTCGCCGACGTCCTCGAAGACAACGGGTTCGCCAGCCTGCGCTACGACAAGCTCGGCAGCGGCACCACAGGCCTCGGCCCTTACGAAGTCGAAGACGTCGCCGATCTCGGATTCTCGACGTTCATCGACGCAGCCGCCGATGCAATGGCGTTCCTCGCACGGCAACGTGGTGTCGACTCCACACGGATGTACGTCATCGGGCACAGCGAGGGTGCGCTCATCGCCCTGGCGCTCGCCCAGGACACCGCTCAACACGACAGCAAGGCGAGCGGAGCGGCGGGGAACGAGAGCAAGGCGAGCGGAGCGACGGGGAACGAGAGCAAGGCGAGCGGAGCGACGGGGAACGAGATCGACATCAAGGGCCTCGGTCTGCTCGAGCCGCTGGCCGTGCGCCTGCTCGACCTGCTGACCGCCCAGATCGACGCCCAGCTCGACGCCGTGGTGTCCGCGCGGCAGCTCCCGGTGCAGATCGCCGACGAACTACGTGTCGCGCTGGCGGGTGCCGTCGAGTCACTGCGCGCCGACGGCACGCTGAGCGACAACCTGCCCGAGCCGCTGCGCAACGCAGGTCTCGTCTCGGCCAACGCAAAGGCACTCGCCGAAGAGGATGCACTCGATCCGCGGATGCTCGCCGCGCAGGTCGACGGCAATCTCCCCGTGCTCACCACCGTCTCGTCGAAAGACATCCAGGTTCGCATCGAGGACGTCGACGCGCTCGACTCCGCCCTGGTGCACACCCGGTTGACGTCGCTGCGCATGCAGCGCACCAACCACGTCCTCAAGGACATCGGCGACCAGCAGTCCACCGGTTCCGACTACGTCGCCGACCTGCCCTACTCCCAGGAGTTCACCTCCGGTTTCGAGAAGTGGCTCAAATCGCTCTGACCAGGTCGTCCGCGACGCGTCGGGGAATTTTAGATGTCACTTACGCGTCGATAGTGTATGGTTTGCCGTTAACCCGCTGGAGTACTCGAGAAAGGTACGGTCCGATGCAACGTCAGTATCACTTCTGTAAGCGCCGCTTCGTACCGTTCGCCTTCTTCCACTCCCACGTAGCCCCGCGGCAACCCCGAGAATAGAGTCCTCGACGACTCGCCTCTCGGGCACCCGGGCACTTCGCCCCGGGTGCCTTTTTCTTTACCTTCCAACAGGAGAACACCATGAAATTCCGACTCACCGCTATGGGCGAGATCCCGCAAGAGCTGCCCGAAGATCTCACAGGCCACGCCATCACCATCGATCTCAGCCACGTCGACGCCGAGAAGGGCGCCGAAGCCGCAGATCTCATCCGCCGACTGCTCGATCGCGGCGCTGCCCGCCTCGTCATCGCCGACGACCGCGGGATCCTCGAAGACCCCGCACAGCACACCGCCCACTCGCACGCCGCCTGACAACAGCGACTGTGAGTGGGCGGTAGCCCTGCGAAGATCGACTCAGCGCAGGATCTTGCTCAGTGTGCGAAGTGGCGCGCACCCGTCAGGTACAGCGTGACTCCGGCCTCGCGAGCAGCGTCGATGACCTCGTTGTCGCGCACCGATCCGCCCGGCTGCACCACGGCCTTGACGCCCGCCTCGGTCAGAACCTGCAGGCCGTCCGCGAACGGGAAGAACGCGTCGGACGCCGCAACGGAACCGACGACACGATCACCGGCGCGGGTCACAGCGAGCCGCGACGAATCGACCCGGTTTACCTGCCCCATACCGACACCGACGGTCGCGCCGCCCGACACCAGCAGAATCGCGTTCGACTTCACGGCACGCACCGTACGCCACGCGAACTCGAGGTCGCGCAGAGTTGCCTCGTCGGCGGGGTCACCGCACGCAAGCTGCCAGTTGGCGGGCGAATCACCCTCGGCAGTGAGCGCGTCGCGCTCCTGTAGAAGCAGACCACCGGAGATCTGACGCATCTCGATCTGCGCCGACTTCGGCGGATCCGCACGCAGGATCCGGATGTTCTTCTTGCGGGAGAGCACCTCGACGGCACCGTCGGCGTACGAGGGGGCGATGATCACCTCGGTGAAGATCTCGGCGACCTGCTCGGCCATCTTCACACTGACCTCGCGGTTCGCGGCGATCACGCCACCGAACGCCGAGACCGGGTCGCACTCGTGCGCATTGCGGTGGGCTGCGGCGATGTCGTCGGAGATCGCGATGCCACACGGGTTGGCGTGCTTGATGATCGCGACGCACGGCTCACTGTGGTCGTGCGCAGAGCGCCACGCGGCGTCGGCGTCCTGGTAGTTGTTGTACGACATTTCCTTGCCGTGGAACTGCTCGGCCTGCGCCAGCCCGGGCTCGCCACCCTCGGACACGTACAGTGCCGCGGCCTGGTGCGGGTTCTCGCCGTAGCGCAGCACGTTCGTCCGCGTCCACGTCGCGCCTGCCCATTCCGGGAACTGGGACCTATCCTCAGTGGCATTCCCCGTCGCTTCGCTCGCCCCGGACTCAGCTGCATAACCGCTGTTCATCCAGCTCGCGACCGCAACGTCGTACGCGGCGGTGTGCTGGAAGGCCTGCGCCGCGAGACGCTTGCGCTGCGCCAGCGTGAAGCCGCCACCCTTGACGGATTCGAGAACGTCACCGTAACCGGCGGGGTCGACGACCACAGCCACCGACGGATGGTTCTTCGCGGCAGCACGCACCATGGACGGGCCACCGATATCGATCTGCTCGACGCACTCGTCGGGGGTCGCGCCCGATGCCACGGTCTGCGTGAACGGGTACAGGTTGACGATCACCAGCTCGAAGGCCTCGATGCCGAGATCGGCGATCTGGTCGAGGTGGTCCTGCTTGCGAGTGTCGGCGAGGATGCCTGCGTGCACACGCGGGTGCAGCGTCTTGACGCGACCTTCGAGGCATTCGGGGAACCCGGTGAGCTCCTCGACCCGGGTCACGGGCACGCCTGCTCCGGCGATCGTCGCGGCGGTGGAGCCGGTGGACACCAGTTCGACGCCCGCATCGTGCAGCCCACTCGCCAGCTCGACCAGTCCGCTCTTGTCGTAGACGCTGACCAGTGCGCGGCGCACAGTCTTACGTTCGGTCACTGGGGATCACGGCCTTTCGTCCATCGGATACAACTCCACGGGTCGCGACGGCGGCGACAACGTCGGCCAGCAAGCGTCGTTCCACAACCTTGATGCGTTCGTGCAGGGCCGCCTCGTCGTCGCCGTCGAGAACCGGCACCGGTTCCTGCGCGAGAATCGGCCCGGTATCCACACCACCGTCGACGAGATGCACGGTCGACCCGGTGACCTTCACGCCGTAGGCCAGCGCGTCGGGGACGGCGTGTGCACCGGGGAACGACGGCAGCAGAGCGGGGTGCGTATTGATGATTCGCCCACCGAAACGTTCGAGGAACGCGGAACCCAGGATCTTCATGAACCCTGCAGTGACGATCAGGTCGGGTTCGTGTTTCGCGACGGCGGCCGTGAGGGCGCGATCCCACTCGGTGCGATCGGCGTAGTCGCGCAGCGCGACCTCGAACTGCGGAATGCCTGCGCCGTCGGCGTGCTCTTGCGCGGTGCACACGCGGTCCACCCCGACCGCGACGATCTGCGCGGGATACCCGTCGGTACGGGTCGCGGCGAGGAGCGAATGCAGCAGACTTCCCGTACCCGAAGCGAGGACGACGATCCGCGCGGGCGCGGTGGGCGGCAGCTGGTCACGCGAGGCAGTCAGCGCTCTACTCCTGGAACTCGAGGGGGCAGGCCGGAAAGGCGGCCGCCTCAGAGACTAGTCGCCGCCCTTCTTGCGCTTGTCTTCGACCTCCCCGTCGACAACGCCGGACGCCCCACGACCCGTCCCCGCATCCGCCGCCGTGTCCGACTCGTCTGTGTCCGACTCCTCCACATCCGACTCGTCGTCTTCGAGTGCGACGACCTCCGCCTCGATGACGTTGGGATCGCCGTCGGTGCCTGTGTCGTCTGCGTCGTCTGCGTCGTCTGCGTCGTCTGTGTCGGGGCCCTCGATCGCCTTGACCTCGCCGTCGGTGTCGTCATCATCGTGGTCGAGGTCGTCGTGCTCGTCGTCGTATTCGTCGGTGTCGTATTCGTCGTCGTCATATTCGTCGTCGTCATACTCGTCGGCGTCGTATTCGTCGTCGACCGTCTGCGCCGCGACGAACTTGCCTTCCCGCCACATCAACAGCTGAGCGGTGATCAGCCCGAGCAGGCCAACCCACGCGAAGACCAGAACACCGGTGAGCCACCAGTTGCTGCCCACGATCCCGAAGATCCCGAGCGGGCCGCCCGCTGCCCAAGTCAGCAGAGCGATCGCGATTCCGGTCTGGGCGGCTGTCGCGAGAATCGTCAGCGACGCGTCGGCGCTACGCACCGGCACACCATCTGCCTGCGCCTGCAGGACGCGCTGTGCGACGAACCGGCCCGCAAGCGCGCCGACAGTCGCCGGCACGGCAAGCATCACCGGCCAGAACGCAGCCGCAGGACCGGCCGGAATCGCAGCGAGGACGGGGAGTGCCGGCAGATCGCCGCCGCTCGCCTCGAACAGACTCAACCGGACGTCGCCGAACTGCACGGTGCTTCCGGCCAGAATCGATGAGGAGCCGAAGAAGACATTGGGCAGGTAGAGGATCGACAGCACCGTCAGCCCCAGGACGCCGACGACTCCCCCACCGCGCTCGAGCAGGTCTCCCATGGTGGTCCACGACAACGCCATGCCCACCGCGGTGAGCACACCACCCATCAGGAACATGCTCAGCAGCGCTCGCACCGCCGGGCGTAGCGACAGAACGAGCCATTCCGGGATGTCGTAGCGTCGGCACACCACCTGCCACGTCCGAGAACCGACTCCCAGCACTGCAGCAAGCAGGTACAGACCGGTCACCCAGGCCAGAGCGGCAGCCGCGTTGGGCGGCGCCACTGGGAGCACACCCGCGGCGTCCTGCATCACGACGAGTGCGACAACCGTGATCACCAAGGGCCCCGCGATGGTCGCGGCGATGATTCGCAACGCGTCCTGCAGCGTCAGGTTCTGTTCGGTGTGGTCGATGGTCGCATCCACGGCCGCGGCACTCGCCCGCGCCGCCTGCCACACGATGAGCGCTGTGGGAAGCAGTGGCAGCACGCCGAGTGAGGTGCCGTCGATCGTCAGGGTCACCTGGTGCAGTGCAAGCCATGTACCGGCGATCGCCGCGTAGATTCCCGTGAGATCGCTGTTCACCGCGACCATCGTGGTCACCACGAGGGTCGCGACGAAGGCGATCGTCACCGCGGGAACACGCGTCGCCGCAGCGATCAGGATCCGGAAGCGCTCCGAGTCGAGCTGGTCGTCCTCGGAGGGTGTGTGCCGAACGGGCCGGCCGAGCGTCGAAGTCATCGCCTCGATGGTTGCACCGTCGGCCGGTCGACGGTGTCAGGCGCGCCGATCACCGCTGGTCGTCGGGTGCACGGAACACCTGGGTCGGCGCCTCGTCGGTGTTCTCGGCCACAGGTACCGTGCCCGATCCCGTGTCGCGGGACCGATCCGGCTCGGTCTGTTCGTGCGACTGCACCGGTTCGTGCGACTGCGTCTGCTCGTTCGACTGCGTCTGCTCGTTCGACTGCGTCTGCTCGTTCGACACTGCCTCGCGCTGTGCCGCCGCGTACGGCTGCAGGTATTCGCTGTAGGGGGCTTGCTGGGGTATCTGCCCCGAGAACTGGTCCTGCTGGCCGGGGTAGGGCTGCTGCATTCCCGGGTTCTGCATCCGACCGGGTTGCTGCTGTGCTCCGAACTGCTGCTGTTGTGCTCCGAATTGCTGGGCAGGATATTGCCCACCCTGCTGGGCAGGATATTGCCCACCGTATTGACCGGCCGGAAACTGCTGAGGGAAGCCCTGCTGTGCAACACCCTGCTGTGCAACACCCTGCTGGGTACCGCCCTGCTGGAAGGGTTGCTGTGGGAAGCCCTGCCCGTACCCGCCGTGCTGGGCAGGTCGCTGCCCCGGCACAAGGACACCTATCCCGAAGAGCAACGCGAACACGGCGAGCGCCGTCTGAATGAGACCGAGGACGAGGATCGTCACGCCGCCCCAGGCGATGCCCGTGTCCTGGGGCAGGTGGAACAGCTGGAACAGCGACGTGACGAAACCGACCCCCGACGCGACCACCGCGGCCGCGCGCAGGTCTTGGCCCGGCAGCAACGACAGGGCCGCACAACCACCGCCGAACAGCAGCAGCGCGAGCGGCACGACCGCAAAGCCGAAGTCGAACGACGACAGCGACACGAACGAGCCGAACGTGATCCTCACGTATGGGGCCAGTCCGACGATGAAGTTCACGATGCCGAGGACTGCCACACCGATGGGCAACAGCAACGGCACAACCTTGCTCGGCACGGATGGGCCGCTGGTGTATGACATCGAGCCTCCTGCAGTAGTCGGTCGCTGATCACCACCCTATGCATCCGGCGCCAGAATGGTGGCCATGCCGCACACACTCGCGCCAGGATCGGACATTGCCGTCGAGACGGAGGTGAAGAACTCGCGTTTCCTCGCCGCGCTCCGTCGCGTGGATTCGTCCGAGGACGCCACGGCATTCATCGGCGAGCAACGTCGGCTGTACCCCGACGCACGTCACCACTGCTGGGCCTTCGTGGTGGGTGACGATCAGGCGCACCGCGCAGAGCGGTCGAGTGACGACGGCGAGCCCGGCGGCACGGCCGGGGTGCCGATGATGCAGGTGCTGCACCATCGCGACCTCGTGAACGTCGTCGTGGTGGTCACCCGATGGTTCGGCGGCATCAAACTCGGTGCGGGAGGTCTCGTGCGCGCGTATTCGGGCGCGGTGTCGACGGCGCTGGACACCGCCTCGCTCGTCGAACGCCGCAAACGCGAGAAATTCACTTTGGGAGTCGGGCATGCCGATGCCGGACGACTCGAAGCAGAGTTGCGGGGGCGCGGAGTGGTGCTGCTCGACGTCGCCTACACGGACCGAGTGGTGTTCACGGTCGCCGGTGATCCGACCGAACTTGAAGGCCTGGTGGCGTCGCTGACCTCGGGTACAGGTGAGCTCGAGCCCGCGGGCACCGAATGGATCGATCGGTGAACCGGCCAGAACCTCTCCCCCACACCTGAGCGAATGGCTCATTCGGCTTGTCAGAACTAGCGAGGGATACATTCGCTCAGCGACGCGATGGGGCGCGGGTCGACGAACAAGACGGTGGGAACGCGAACGCGGCGCCCTCCCGAACCGTGAGGTTCGGGAG